>SCVN01000017.1 GCA_004296885.1 Nitrospirota bacterium
CCCCTTGTCGCTGCACACCTTCGTCAGCGCCGAGGTCAACGTCGTCTTGCCGTGGTCCACGTGCCCGATCGTCCCAATGTTCACGTGGGGCTTCCGCCGCTCGTATTTCGCCTTCGCCATCGCCTCCTCCTCGTCTCAGTACGTCGAAGCTCGCTCCCGGATCATCTACTCGCCGCGGTTCTTGGCGATGATGGCCTCGGCGATCTGCTTCGGGACCGGCTCATACCGGTCGAATTCCATGCTGTAAGTGGCCCGGCCCTGAGTACGGGACCGCAAATCGGTCGCGTAGCCGAACATCTCGCTCAGGGGAACGGCTGCCTCGATGGCCTGGGCGCCGGCCCGCACCTTAATGCCATGCACCTTGCCGCGCCGACCGTTCAGATTCCCGATCACGTCCCCCATAAATTCCTGAGGCACCAAGACCTCGACCTTCATGATCGGCTCGAGCAGGACCGGGTTTGCCTTCCTGCACGCCTCATTCAAGGCCATAGATCCGGCAATCTTGAATGCCATCTCATTGGAGTCGACGTCATGATAGGACCCGTCGATCAACTTCACACAGACGTCTCGCAAGGGATAGCCAGCCAACACCCCGGCCTCCATCCGCTCCTTCACACCCTTTTCAATTGCCGGAATGTATTCCCTCGGAATCGCTCCGCCCACGATCTTATTCATGAACTCGAACCCGACACCGGGCTCGGCCGGCTCGACGGTCAGCACGACGTGCCCGTATTGACCGCGGCCGCCGGTTTGCTTGATGTACTTGGCCTCGTGCTCGGCTGTCCCGCGGATCGTTTCCCGATAGGCCACCTCAGGCTTGCCGACATTGGCATCCACCTTGAACTCGCGAAGCAGGCGATCCACGATGATCTCCAGATGAAGCTCGCCCATCCCGGCGATGATCGTCTGGCCCGTCTCTTCATCGGTATGGACCCTAAAGGAAGGGTCCTCCTGCGCCAGCTTCTGGAGCGAAAATCCGAGCTTTTCCTGGTCCTGCTTGGTCTTGGGCTCGATCGCCATCGCGATAACCGGTTCGGGAAACTTCATCACCTCGAGAAGGACCGGTTTCTTCTCGTCACAAAGCGTATCTCCGGTTGTGGCACCCTTGAGGCCCACCGCAGCGGCGATGTCACCGGCATAGACCTCTTCGATGTCTTCACGCTTATTCGCGTGCATCTTGAGCAGCCGACCGATGCGCTCCTTCGTATCCTTGGTGATGTTGTATACCGACGTGCCAGTCTTCAAGGTCCCAGAATAAACCCGGAAGAATGTGAGCTGGCCAGCAAAGGGATCGGTCATGATCTTGAATGCCAACGCCGCAAAGGGCTCGTCATCATTCGCCGACCGCTTAACCTCTTTGCCGCCAGCCGGCTCCACACCCACCACAGGGGGGATGTCCAGCGGGGAGGGCAGATAATCTACGACCGCATCCAAGAGCTGCTGCACCCCTTTATTCTTGAAGGCGGAGCCACAGATCACAGGCGTCAGCTTCATGGCAATGGTCCCACCTCGGATCGCGCGCTTAATTTCATCGACCGAAAGGCTCTCACCATTCAGGTAGCGCTCCATCGCCTGCTCGTCATGCTCAGCCACCTTGTCGATCATTTTTTCACGATACTCTTTCGCTTGATCGAGCAGGTCAGCCGGGATCTCCTCGACCTTGTACTTCGCCCCCAGCGTCTCGTCGTCGTAGATATAGGCCTTCATCGTGACAAGGTCGATCGACCCCTTGTAGTCCGCTTCACGCCCGATCGGCAACTGGATCGGCACCGGGTTCGCCCCCAAGCGATCAACAATAGTCTGAACGCCCCCATAAAAGTCAGCACCAATCCGGTCCATCTTGTTCATGAACGCGATGCGCGGCACTCGATACTTGTCGGCCTGGCGCCAGACCGTCTCGGACTGGGGCTCAACGCCCTGCACAGAATCAAACACCGCAACCGCCCCATCCAGCACGCGCAGAGACCGCTCCACTTCGATCGTAAAATCCACGTGACCCGGCGTATCGATGATGTTAATCCGGTGCTCGCGCCAGAAACAGGTCGTCGCCGCCGCGGTGATCGTGATGCCACGCTCCCGTTCCTGCTCCATCCAGTCCATGGTTGCAGCCCCGTCATGCACCTCGCCCATCCGATGGGAGACTCCGGTGTAGTACAGGATGCGCTCCGTGGTCGTCGTCTTCCCGGCATCAATGTGCGCCATGATACCGATATTTCTTGTCCGCTCTAGCGGCGACTGCCTAGCCAACTCACCCTCCGAAAACAATGATGCTGCAGCGCCACGTCCACGTCAGGCTCGTGGCCCAACTGCAGCACAAAACCCTACCTACCAGCGGTAATGTGCGAAGGCCTTGTTGGCCTCCGCCATCCGATGCACGTCCTCGCGTTTCTTGACCGACGCGCCCGTATTATTCGCAGCATCGAGCAATTCACCCGCAAGCTTCTCAGCCATGCTCTTGCCGCCCCGCGCCTTCGCATATTCAGCGATCCAGCGCAAGGCCAAGGTCATGCGGCGCACCGGGCGGATCTCCACCGGCACCTGATATGACGCGCCACCCACCCGGCGGGACTTCACCTCAACCACCGGCTTGACATTGTCAATAGCGGCCTTGAAGACCTTGAGCGGATCGTTGCCGGTCTTTTCCTGAATCAGATCGAAGGCCCCAAAGCACACTCGCTCGGCCGTGCTCTTCTTGCCAGCACTCATCAGAATATTGACAAACTTTCCGACCAGCTTGTCCCGGAAGCGCGGATCCGGCTGGATTTCTCTCGTTCCAAATAACCGTCTACGTGACATTGCTATATCCTTCGATTCTTACTTGGGCCGTTTCGCGCCATACTTCGAACGGCTCTGCTTCCGATTTGCAACCCCGACGGCATCCAGAGAGCCACGCACAATGTGATAGCGCACCCCCGGCAGGTCCTTGACGCGACCGCCTCGAACCAGCACGATCGAGTGCTCCTGCAGGTTGTGCCCCTCGCCAGGGATATAGGTCGTCACTTCCATGCCGTTGGTCAACCGCACACGGGCCACCTTGCGGAGCGCGGAATTCGGCTTTTTGGGAGTCGTGGTATAAACCCTAATACAGACCCCGCGCTTCTGCGGACATCGCTTCAGGGCCGGGCTCTTCGTTTTCCACGTGGTGAGCGTTCTCCCTTGCCTCACCAGCTGATTAATCGTTGGCATGCATCTCCTCGAATTATTTGCGCCTCGCTAGGAAACCTACGGATTATAGTGAGACTATCCGCTCATGTCAAGGCCAAACTGGCCCTTTCGTTCAGTTTCCGCTGCTCTCGCCTTCCGCTGCGGCGGCATCCTGACTGATGACGACCGGCTCGGCTTCCAACGCCGGCACTTCCGGCTTTGGGCTGATCACAAAGGTGTCTCGATAGGTTTCAAACCCCGTACCGGCCGGGATCAAGCGTCCCACGATCACGTTTTCTTTCAATCCGAGCAGGATATCTTCCTTGCCGTTGATTGCCGCCTCGGTAAGCACCCGCGTCGTTTCCTGGAATGATGCGGCCGAGATGAAGCTGTCGGTCGTAAGGGCCGCCTTGGTGATGCCCAACAAGACCGGCTTGCCGAGCGCCGGCTTCCCGCCTTTGGCCAAGGCTTGTTCGTTCTTGTCCTCGAACTCGAACTTGCTCACCTGGCTGCCGGGCAGAAACTCCGTGTCGCCCGGTTCTTCGATGCGGACCTTGCGCAGCATCTGCCGCACGATAATTTCGATGTGCTTGTCGTTGATCGACACGCCCTGGAGCCGATACACATCCTGCACCTCATCCACCAGATACTTCTGCAACTCCTTGGGGCCGAGGACGTCCAGGATATCGTGAGGATTGGCGGAACCGTCCATCAAGGGCTCGCCGGCTTTCACCCAGTCCCCCTCATGCACGTTCACATGCTTGCCCTTGGGGATCAAGTACTCCTTCACGTCGCCCATCTTGTTGTCGACGAGCACTTTACGCATGCCCTTGACCAGACCGCCGTAGGATACCTCTCCGTCGATCTCACTGATCACGGCCTGCTCCTTCGGCTTGCGGGCCTCAAAGAGTTCGGCCACCCGAGGCAGACCGCCGGTGATATCCTTTGTCTTGGTGGTCTCGCGCGGGATCTTGGCCAGCACGTCGCCCGGGTGCACCGTCGCGCCCTTGTCCACGAAGATGTGGGCACCCACCGGCAGTAGATACCGCGCCACGGAGGTCACGTTCGACACCTTGGCCGTCTTGCCGCCCTCGTCCTTAATAGAAATGCGCGGCCGCAGCGTGGCGCCCGTATGTTCGATCACGACCTTTCGAGAGAGGCCGGTAACCTCGTCGAACTCCTCTTTCATGGTCACGCCTTCGGTGATGTCTCCAAAAGCGACTTTGCCGCCGACCTCGGTCAGGATCAGCAGCGAATAGGGATCCCACTCGACCAGCTTTTGCCCGACCGCAACCCGGTCTCCGTCCTTGATCTTGATCTTGGCACCGTGAACTACGGTGTACTTCTCGCGCTCGCGCCCGGTTTCGTCGTAGATGGCGATCTTGGCGTTTCGATTCATCACCACCCACTCGCCCTCTCTGTTCCGAACCGCGATCCCCGCGTTATGTACATCGGTGTTTTTCTTGGCGTCGAAACTCATGAACCGGATGAACCCAGCGTGCTTCGCCTCCAACACCGTTTGCTCCACCACCTTGCTGGCGGTACCACCGATATGGAAGGTCCGCATCGTCAACTGCGTGCCCGGCTCACCGATGGACTGGGCCGCGATGACTCCGACCGGCTCGCCCATCTCCACCAGGCGCCCGCGCGACAGATCGCGTCCGTAGCATTTGATACAGACCCCTCGCCGGGATTGACAGGTCAGCACCGACCGGATCTTTACCCGATCCACACCGGATTCCACCACGCCTTTTGCCCGATCTTCGTCGATTTCTTCGTTGGCCTTCACGATGATCTCGCCGGTCACGGGATCCCGAATGTCTTCGGCCGCCAGCCGGCCCAGGATTCGATCTTCGATGGGCTGAATGACTTCTCCGCCCTCGACCAACGCACTGACCACGATTCCGTCGGTCGTCCCGCAATCCACCTCGCTGATGATCACATCCTGCGAGATGTCCACGAGCCGACGGGTCAGGTAGCCGGAGTTGGCGGTCTTCAAGGCCGTGTCGGCCAACCCCTTGCGGGCGCCGTGGGTCGAGATGAAGTACTGCAGCACGGTCAGGCCTTCGCGGAAATTAGCCGTGATCGGGGTCTCGATGATCTCGCCCGATGGCTTCGCCATCAACCCGCGCATCCCGCCCAGCTGACGGATCTGCTGCGAGCTGCCGCGAGCGCCAGAGTCCGCCATCATAAAGATCGGATTGAACGCGGCCGGCGACTGGGAGTCGGTCCCCGATCCCAGCTCTTTCATCATCTCCCCGGCAACTTGCTCGGTCACGTGAGCCCAGATGTCGATGACCTTGTTGTAGCGCTCGCCGTTCGTGATGAGGCCCTCGCCATACTGCTTCTCGATCTCGTTGACTTCCCGCTGCGCCCGGGAGATCAACTCTTCCTTCTTCGACGGGATGTGCATGTTGTCGATACAAATCGAGACTCCCGCCCGCGTCGCATAGGTAAAGCCAATGTCCTTCACCTTGTCCAATAGGACAACGGTCTCGCGGTGTCCGGCCTGCCGGTAGACCGTATCGATGAGCTTGGTCATCTCTTTCTTGGTCATCAGTTGGTTGGCATGCGAGAATGGAATCGAGGCAGGCAGTATCTCGCCCATCAGCACCCGCCCCACGGTCGTGTCCACCATCGCCCCATTAACCCGCACCTTGATCTTCGCGTGCTCTTCGACCGCGCGGGCATCATAGGCCATGCGGACCTCCTCGGGTGAGCCAAAGACCTTGCCCTCCCCCCTTGCGCCCGCCCGCTCTTTGGTCAGCCAGTAGCAACCCAAGACCATATCCTGCGAGGGCACCGCGATGGGTTTACCATTCGCCGGCGAGAGGATGTTGTTGATCGACATCATCAGGACCCGGCACTCGACCTGCGCTTCGACCGACAGCGGCACGTGAACCGCCATCTGATCGCCGTCGAAGTCCGCGTTGAAGGCCGCGCACACCAGCGGGTGCAGGCGGATCGCCTTGCCTTCGACCAGCACAGGGTCAAAAGCCTGGATGCCGAGTCGATGGAGCGTCGGGGCCCTGTTCAGCATGACCGGGTGCTCCCGGATCACTTCATCCAGCACATCCCAAACTTCCGGCCGCTCCTTCTCAACCAACCGCTTGGCGCTCTTGATCGTCGTCGCGGCACCCCGCTCTTCCAGCTTGTGGAAAATGAACGGCTTGAACAACTCCAGAGCCATTTTCTTAGGCAAACCACACTGGTTCAAGCGCAACTCCGGTCCAACCACGATGACCGAGCGGCCCGAGTAGTCCACGCGCTTTCCCAGCAGGTTCTGCCGGAAACGCCCTTGCTTACCCTTCAACATATCGCTCAACGACTTGAGCGGGCGCTTGTTTGGCCCGCGAATGGCCCGACCCCGGCGGCCGTTGTCGAACAGCGCATCCACCGCCTCCTGGAGCATGCGCATTTCGTTGCGGATGATCACGCCCGGCGCCTTGAGCTCAATCAATCGCTTGAGCCGGTTGTTCCGGTTGATGACCCGGCGGTATAGGTCGTTGAGGTCAGAAGTCGCAAACCGGCCGCCGTCCAACGGCACCAGGGGGCGCAGCTCGGGCGGCAGGACCGGAATCACATCCATCACCATCCACTCAGGCTTGTTGCCGGATTTGCGGAAGGCTTCGAGCACCTTGAGCCGCTTGGCATGCTTCTTCTTGAGCGCCGCCGACGTGGCACCCTTGGACTTGCCTTGCAGCTCGTCCCAGAGACCCGTGATGTCAACCTTCCGCAGGAGTTCCCGGATCGACTCTGCGCCGATGCCCGCCTTGAACGCATGGAGGCCGTACTCGTCCTGGCATTCGCGGAGCTTCTCGTCCGTCAGCAGTTCCTTCTCCTTGAGCGGCGTATCGCCGGGGTCCACCACGACGTAGCTTTCGAAGTAGAGGATCTTCTCCAAGTGCTTGAGGCTCATGTCCAGGAGCGTCCCGATGCGGCTGGGCACCCCCTTCAGGAACCAGATGTGCGCCACGGGAGCGGCCAATTCGATATGTCCCATCCGCTCACGCCGCACCTTGGACTGAATCACCTCGACGCCGCACTTGTCGCAGACGATCCCGCGGTGCTTCATCCGCTTGTACTTGCCGCAGTTGCACTCCCAGTCCTTGATGGGACCGAAAATCTTGGCGCAGAAGAGTCCGTCCTTCTCCGGCTTGAAAGACCGGTAATTGATGGTCTCGGGCTTCTTGACCTCGCCGTACGACCAGGATCGGATCTTGTCCGGCGAGGCGATCCGAATCCGCATCGCATCAAACGACACGGCATCACGCGGCTTCTCGAATAGTGTATAGATGCCTTCCAAGGTTGGTCCCTCCTTAGTCTTTGGCCTTGATCAGTTCGACATCCAGGCCCAGACTTTGCAATTCCTTGACCAGCACATTGAAGGATTCCGGCAGCCCCGGCTCCAAGAAATTTTCGCCTTTGACGATCGCTTCGTAGATCCGCGACCGGCCCGGCACATCATCCGACTTGACTGTCAGAAACTCCTGCAAGGTGGAGGCGGCGCCGTAGGCTTGCAGGGCCCAGACCTCCATCTCGCCCAGCCGTTGTCCACCAAATTGCGCCTTGCCGCCCAATGGCTGCTGGGTGACCAGTGAATAGGGCCCGATCGAACGGGCGTGGATCTTGTCATCCACCAGGTGGTGCAACTTCAGCATGTACATGTAGCCGACCGTCACCGGACTTCCAAAAGCCTCGCCGGTCCGGCCATCGTAGACAGTGAACTGCCCGCTTGTGGCCATCTTGGCTTTCTTCAGCAGTTCTTTGATTTCCTTTTCGGCTGCCCCGTCGAACACCGGACTCGAGACATAAATGCCCAGCGCCTTGGCCGCCATGCCCAGGTGGGCTTCCAGAATCTGCCCCACGTTCATGCGCGACGGCACGCCCAGCGGATTAAGCACGATTTCGACCGGGGTCCCGTCCGGAAGGTAGGGCATGTCTTCTTCCGGAAGAATGCGGGAGACCACGCCCTTGTTTCCGTGGCGGCCGGCCATCTTGTCGCCGACCGACACTTTGCGCTTCATGGCAATATAGACCTTGACCAGCTTGATGACGCCGGGCGGTAGCTCGTCGCCCCGCTTGAGCCGCCCGACCTTCTCATCGTAGAGCGTCTGGAGAATCTCGCTCTGGTCCTTGGCCACCCGCTCGATCTCTTCCAGTTCTTTCTGCTCGTCAGGATCGCTGAGGATGATGTGGCGAACGTTGTCATCCGATAGTTTCTTGAGAATTTCGGCAGTGAGCTTGCCTTTTTTCTTGAGAATCACGTCGCCGCTGTCCGGGTCCATCAGGTCACGCCCCACGACTTTGCCCAGGAGCAGCTTTCTAATTTTCTTGTTTTTCTCTTCCTCGATGATACGCAGTTCGTCCTGATGATCCCGCTGGAGCTTGAGCACGTCCTCACTCTCGATGCTCTTGGATCGCTCGTCCTTGTCCAACCCCTTGCGCGAGAAAATCTTCACGTCCACCACGATGCCCTCGACTCCCGGCGGCACCTGAAGCGACGTATCCTTGACGTCTCCGGCCTTCTCGCCGAAGATCGCCCGCAGCAGCTTTTCTTCCGGCGTCAGCTGGGTCTCGCCCTTAGGAGTAACCTTGCCCACCAGAATGTCACCCGGCTTGACCTCCGCCCCGATGCGGATGATCCCGCTCTCGTCAAGATTCCGGAGCGCCTCCTCGCCGATGTTCGGAATATCGCGGGTGATATCTTCTTTGCCAAGTTTGGTGTCCCGGGCTTCGACCTCGAACTCCTCGATGTGGATCGAGGTGAACGCATCCTCGCGCACCAGCTTCTCGCTGAGCAGGATGGCGTCCTCGAAATTGAATCCTCCCCAGGGCATAAAGGCCACACAAACGTTGCGGCCAAGCGCAAGCTCTCCGCGATCGATGGCCGGCCCGTCGGCCAACACCTGGCCCTTCTTGACCGGCTGGCCCACGCGGACTACCGGCTTCTGCGTGATGCAGGTGTTTTGATTGGACCGTTGGAACTTGATGAGGTCGTAGACGTCCAAGCTCAGGTCGCCTTTGCGGCTTTCGCCCTTCCGATGTTCAGCTCGAACCATGATCCTCGTCGCGTCCACGCTTTCGACAACCCCCGCACGCTTGGCCTGGACGACATAGCCGGAATCCCGCGCGACCACCGCCTCCATACCGGTCCCGACCAGCGGCGCATCCGTGCTGATCAGCGGCACGGCCTGCCGCTGCATATTGGAACCCATCAGCGCACGGTTCGCGTCGTCATGCTCCAGGAACGGCACCAGCGCCGTCGCGACACTGACCACCTGTTTGGGGGAGACGTCCATGTACTCGACCTTGTCGGGCATGGCCATGACGAAATCCCCGCCGTATCGAGCCGACACGGTGTCCGACACGAGCCGCCCCGTGCCGTCGACTTTCGAGTTGGCCTGGGCGATCAAATACTTTTCGCCCTCGATCGCCGAGAGATACTCGATTTCGTCGGTCACCCGCCCTTTCTTGACTTTCCGATAGGGCGCTTCGATGAACCCGAATTCGTTGATCCGCGCGTAGGTCGCCAGCGATGTGATCAACCCGATGTTCGGCCCTTCCGGAGTCTCGATCGGACAGATGCGGCTGTAATGTGACGGGTGCACATCGCGCACCTCGAACCCGGCCCGCTCTCGCGTGAGCCCTCCAGGCCCCAGCGCGGAGAGTCGCCGTTTATGTGTAATTTCCGCCAGCGGGTTGGTCTGGTCCATGAACTGAGAAAGCTGGCTGCTGCTGAAGAATTCCTTGATCGCGGCCACCACCGGCTTGGCGTTGATGAGGTCGTGCGGCAGCACCGTTTCCATGTCCAGCAGGTTCATCCGTTCCTTGATGCTGCGCTCCATCCGAGCCAACCCCAACCGGAACTGATTTTCCAGCAACTCGCCGACGGATCGGACCCGGCGATTGCCCAAGTGATCGATGTCGTCGATCTCGCCTTTACCCACCTTGAGGTTCACCAGATACCGGATCACCTCGACAATGTCCTGCGGCACCAGGGTTCGCTGCTCCAGTGGAAGATCCAACCCAAGCTTCTTGTTTAATTTCAACCGGCCGACCGGAGACAGGTCATAGCGCTTCGCATTGTTGAACAAGTTTTCAAACAAGGCGCGCGCGGTCTCGATCGACGGCGTTTCCCCCGGCCGGAGACGCTTGTAGATCTCCACCATGGCCTCTTCCTTGGACGCCGTGCGCTCCATTTCCAGCGTGTCCAGGATCACCGGCGTGGCGGTGGCCGAATCCAAATAGATAACTTTGAAGCTTTCGATATTGCTCTCGAGAATCTTCTCGACGCTCGCCGGCGTGAGCTTATGGTTTTTCTCAGCGATCTTCTCTTTGCTGGTCGGATCAACGAGTTCCGTCAGCACGGCCCGCCCCACGAGTTCACCAGCCGCCACCGGAATCTCCTTGACTCCAGCCGCACGAACCCGCGCGATCAGGGCCTTCGTGAGCCTCGCCCCTTCCCGCACGATAGGCTCTTTGCTGCCCTTTTCCGCCACCTCGATCGAACAGCGCAGGCCATGGTGGATCTCCGGATCCAGCTTGCGGAAGAGCTTGCCCTTGGCCACCCGGATTTCCTCGACCGGGTAATACATCTTAAGCAGATCGTCACTGGAAAAGCTGAACGCCTTCAAGAGGATTGTCGCCGGCATCTTCCGACGACGATCGATACGCACGTAGAGAATGTCCCGCGCATCAAATTCAAAGTCCAGCCAGGAACCGCGATAGGGGATGATGCGGGCGGAGTAGAGCACCTTGCCGCTGGCATGAGTCCGCCCCTTGTCGTGCGTGAATGAGGCGCCCGGCGAGCGGTGCAACTGGCTGACCACCACGCGCTCGGTCCCGTTCACAATGAACGTGCCGCGTTCCGTCATCAGCGGCAATTCGCCGACATAGACCTCCTGCTCGCGCACATCCAGCACTTTCTTCTTGGGCGACTTATCCTCCCGATCGAAGACCACCAACCGGACCCTGACCTTCAAGGGAACGGCGAAGGTCATCCCCTGCTCCAGACATTCCCGCACGTCATACTTAGGCGTCCCCAGCGAATAACTGGAGAACTCCAGGATCGCTGTGTTGTTGTAGTCGGCAATTGGGAACACGCTCGTCAACGCGGCCTGGAGCCCGTTGTCCGCCCGGCGTTCGGGCAGCGACTCCATCTGGAGAAACTGCTCGTAGGACCGCTTCTGGATCTCGATCAGGTCAGGGATGTCAATGTTGGCACGGATTTTCGAGAAATCCTTCCGCTCGATCAACCCATTGACCGTGGTTTCCGACATGCCCTCGCTCCTTTTGGTCGTCGTGAGTTATACCGCCGACCGTGGCCGCGTGACCGGCGGCCGACGACTGAGGTCGGCCGACCGGTGCAGCATTCTATCCTGCCATCCTGCGCACGCGATTCGCTTGCTGTCGCCGGACGTTACTTCACTTCGACCTTGGCGCCACTCTCTTCCAGCTTCTTCTTCATCGTTTCGGCTTCTTCCTTGGTCACCCCGGTCTTGACCGGCTTGGGCGCACCCTCCACCAAATCCTTGGCCTCTTTCAGGCCCAGGCTGGTGAGCTCGCGCACAACCTTGATGACCTGGATCTTCTTGTCTGCCGCAGCACTGGCCAAAATAACGTCAAACGCGGTCTTCTCTTCCGCCGCGGCCGCGGCCGCTCCCCCGCCACCAGCCGCCGCCGCGACCGCCACCGGCGCCGCCGCCGTCACTCCGTACCGGCTTTCCATAGCCTTGACGAGTTCGGAGAGCTCCAGCACCGTCATCGTATCGATCCCCTTCAGAATTTCGTCTTGCGTCAACTTTCCTTCTGTCGTAGGCATGTCCCCTTCTCCTTTCTTTTTCTCTTGAATCGCCGTCAATACGCCAACTGTTTTTCTCAGCAACCCTGCCAAGACGAAGACAGTGCCGCGCACCGGCCCCTGCATCGTCGACATCAGCATCGCCAGCAAGACCGGCTTGGACGGCAGCGCTGCGACCGCGGCGATCTGAGCCGGCTTCAGCAGCTTGCCTTCCAGAACCCCGGCCGCGATCTTCATCTTTTCATCGCGCTTCTCCGCTCCCATGAAGTCGCGCAGAACCTTGGTCGGCAGCACGGGATCGTCGTAACCCAACACGACTCCCATGGGGCCCTTAAAATAGGGCTTGGCTTCCAGCAACGTAGTGCCGTCCACCGCCAGGGCGGCCAACGTGTTCTTGACGACCTTGAACTCGGCCTTGACGCCCCGCAGCTGTTTTCGCAACTCGGTGACTTGGTTCACCTCCAAGCCGGAGCACTCGGTCATGATGGCAAGCCGGGCACGCGCAAACTTCTCATGCAGCTCGGCCACCGCCGTGGCTTTCTCTTCCTTTTTCATGCTCCTCTCCTCACCTCAACCGTCCGCTCAACTCCACTGCTTGCTGATTGCTGCAACATCCAACTTCACGCCGGGCCCCATCGTACTGGAGATCGTCGCGCTCTTCAGATAACGTCCCTTGCACGAGGCCGGCTTGGCCTTCATCACAGCCTCCAGGATCGTGTGGGCATTTTCATAGAGCCGCTGTTCGTCGAAGGACACCTTGCCGACCGGCACTTGCACGATGCCCGCTTTCTCGACCTTGTATTCCACCCGGCCCTTACGGATCTCCGCAACTGCCCTTCCCACTTCAAACGTGACCGTGCCGGTTTTTGGGTTGGGCATCAGTCCTCGTGGCCCCAACACCTTGCCGAGCTTCCCGACCGAGCCCATTAAGTCGGGGGTTGAGATGGCTTGGTCAAAATCCATCCAGCCACCCTTGATCTTTTCCATCAAATCGTCGGATCCGACATAATCGGCTCCGGCCGCCCTCGCCTCCTGCTCTTTCTCGCCCTTTGCAAACACCAACACCCGGACCTTCTTGCCGGTGCCGTGGGGCAACACGGAAGTGCCGCGCACCATCTGGTCGGACCGTTTGGGGTCAACTCCCAACCGCAACGCCAGGTCCACGGACTCGTCGAACTTGGCGAAGGCCGACTGCTTGACGACGCCGACAGCCTCCTTGAGCCCATAGACGCGCGGCTCCACCTTGGCTGCTGCTGCTGTCATTTTCTTGCCCATGCTCCGCTCCTTACTCGGTCCTCGTAAAGGCCCACTGCGTCCGCCTAGCCCTGGACGGTGATCCCCATGCTGCGCGCCGTGCCCTCGATGATCTTCATCGCCCCATCCACATCGGCGGCATTCAGATCCGCCATTTTCTTGGTGGCGATGTCCTTGAGCTGCGCCTTGGAAATTTTACCCACCTTGTCCTTGTGCGGCACGCCGGAGCCCTTGATGATGCCAGAGGCTTTTTTCAACAGGTCGGATGCCGGCGGCGTCCGGGTAACGAACGTAAAGGTCCGGTCCTTGTAGACCGTGATCACAACCGGGATGATGCTGTCTCCGTCCTTCTGGGTCCTGGCGTTAAACTGCTTGCAGAATTCCATGATATTCACGCCGTGCTGTCCGAGGGACGGACCCACGGGCGGAGCCGGATTGGCCTTGCCGGCTGGAATTTGCAATTTGATTTGCCCGGTAATTTCTTTCGCCATTGCGACGCTCCTTCGACTTCCCTGTCAGTCCTTTACACACGCTCCACTTGCAAGAAGCCCAGCTCCACTGGGGTCGAGCGACCAAAAATACTGACCAGCACTTTGACACGGCTGTGATCCTGGTCCACTTCGTCCACCAGGCCGTTGAAACCAAGAAACGGCCCATCGATGATGCGCACATTGTCACCCTTAATAAAACGAACCTGCTCCCGCGGCGCCGCGGCCCCCTGATCCACCTGCTTCAGCAGCGACTCCGCCTCTTCCGTCGTCAAGGGGATGGGCTTGGTGCTGCCGCCCACGAAGCCGGTGACTTTCGGCGTCTCCTTGATCATCTGCACGGTCTCGTCGGTCAGCGGGGATTCCAGCTCGACCAAGACATAGCCCGGAAAGAACTTGCGCTTGGACTGGCGGCGTTTCCCATCCTTGATCTCGATCACATCCTCGGTGGGAACCAGCACCTGACCCAATCTCTCCACCAAGCCCATTTGATTGGCTCGTTCGAGGATGCTGGTCTTCACCCGCCCCTCGAATCCAGCATAGGTATGAATCACGTACCAGTTCTTGTTCATCGACTCATCCTCAAATGCCGTTCGCCAAGCCAAGGCGGCTGCGCGGACCCCGCTCGCCCCCTGCGATTTAGATCACCCTGCTGACCAGCCAGACTAGGAAGGAATCCACAAGCGAGAGATAGATGGACATAACCAAGCAGAAGACGATGACGACCAGCGTAGAACCGATGGTCTCCTCCTTGCTAGGGAAGGAAACCTTCTTCACCTCCGCCTTGACGTCCAGCACGAACTGTTTGATGTTGTCCCGAATCTTCGCGAACATAAGCCCAACTCCCGTTACTCCGATTCACTCCAACTACACGGCCCCAGACCGCCCCTCACTCGCGCACAGGTCGAGCCATCTCGGCTTGGCAGGGGCACCAGGAATCGAACCCGGACCTTCGGTTTTGGAGACCGACGTGCTAGCCGTTGAACACCATGCCCCTACCCAAATCAGCACAAAGCCCAGGCCTATTTCACTTCCTTATGCGGCTGGTGCTTCCGGCAGGTGTTACAGTATTTGTTCCGCTCGATCCGGTCCGGGTCGTTCTTCTTGTTCTTCATCGTGGAGTAGTTCCGCTCCTTGCACACCGTGCAAGCCATGGCGATGATATCCCGCATCGTGTACTCCTACGTCGCTCTCTCGTTTATGCCAGGATTTCAGTGACGACGCCGGAGCCGACGGTCTTGCCGCCCTCGCGCACCGCAAACCGCAACCCCTGGTCCATGGCGATCGGCGAAATCAGCTCCGCCGTCACCGACACGTTA
>SCVN01000018.1 GCA_004296885.1 Nitrospirota bacterium
CTACGCCAACGAGGTGTTGGATCATGCGTATGTGCGCTACAACGTGACCGAGGACACGAAGAAAGAAATCGATCCGATGATCAAAAAGCAGGCCCACTGAACGGATAAAGACGATGGCGAGAGGCTATGGGTCACGGAATGGGAAAAGAGGAGAGCCCTCTGGGGACTGTCGCTTCTTTTCTCGCCTATAGCCTCGTGTCCATCGTCTATGGCCTGATCGCCGTTTCAACCCTCTACGCCGACCACGATCAGCCGAAGTGGCGGCCGACCGGCGACGGGACCGAGGCCAAGCGGTTGGCCGCCTTGTCGGTGCCGGACGGCATGGTCCGGATTCCTGACGGGTGGTTCCCGATGGGCAGCGATCCCAAGGCCGACGAAGACGCGGGCCCGCAGGAACAGCCCCAGCGATGGGTGTACCTGGATGCGTTTGAAATGGATCGGTACGAAGTGTCGAACGCTCATTACCTCCGCTTCGTGTTGGCGACAGGCCGGATTGGACCGCCGTACTGGCGCGCCGATCCGTTCCCCGAGAAGATGGCCCTGCACCCGGTCATCGGCGTGAGCTGGCAAGATGCCGACGCCTACTGCCGATGGCTGGGCAAGCGCCTGCCCAGTGAAGCCGAATGGGAGAAAGCCGCACGCGGGGCAGACGCCCGCAAGTTTCCCTGGGGCAACGAACCGGCCGGGTGGAAGAAAAGCAACATCGCCCACCCCGGGTCCAAACGCGGGGTCAAGTATCCCCCGCTGGCCAACGTGGATCGGTACGATCACGGCGTCAGCCCCTACAAGGTTTACCAGATGGCGGGCAACGTGGCCGAGTGGGTCTCCGACTGGTTCGACCCGGAGTACTACCAATACGGAACCAGCTTCAACCCGACCGGCCCCGAGTGGGGCGAAGATCATGTCTATCGGGGAGGGTCGTGGAACGAAGACCCGGAAGTCGCCCGCTCGGCCGGCCGCGGCGCCCATGCCCCGAACCATCGGTCGTACCTGATCGGGTTTCGATGCGCGCAATCCATCACAAGAGCGGTCAGCGCTCAGCTGTCAGCCGTCAGCCCGAAACTGAATGCGAACCGCTGAGAGCTGAAAACTATTTGAGAAAGGAGACCGGGGATATGGACGCGGGCTCTGTCGAAAAATGGAAGCAACTCGACCGGTGGATCAATGCGCTGCTGATCGGCGCCATCGCCTTGGTCCTGGCCAACGCGGCCTGGGGTTTGGACACACAGGACATCACCGTGGAGTGGACGTCGGAAGGGAAGAAGATCGCGATGGAGCGGGCCAAGACCTGGCCCACCAAGGACGACATGGTGTCGGTCCCGGCCGGAACGTTCCTCATGGGCAGCGACAAGAAAACAGACCGCAACGCCTATGCGGCCGAACGTCCGCAGCGGATGGTCTATCTGAATGCCTTCAAGATCGACAAGTACGAGGTCACCGCGCTCCAGTATCTTAAATTCGTGTTGGCCCAGGACCGGCCGCCGCAAGTCGATTGGCGGTACGACGGCGGGAATTTCCAGGCCGGCATGGCCCACCATCCGATCATGCATGTGTCCTGGTACGACGCAGACGCCTACTGTCGATGGGCCGGCAAGCGCCTGCCG
The DNA here is from genome assembly GCA_004296885.1 of Nitrospirota bacterium. Lineage (NCBI taxonomy): Bacteria > Pseudomonadati > Nitrospirota > Nitrospirota bacterium. The sequence goes on from SCVN01000018.1 coordinate 1,605, forward strand.
ACCGAGGCGGAATGGGAAAAAGCCGCGCGGGGAGAGGACGGGCGGATGAATCCGTGGGGCAACCAATCGGCCGGGTTGAGCCGAGCGAACTTCGGCCGGACGGGGCTCTCCGGACCGGTGCGGGATCGCCCGGAACGGCTGTTGATGTACCCGCCAATCATTGCGGTGGACAAGTACGACAATGCGGTCAGCCCATATGGAGCCCATCAGATGATGGGCAACGTCGCGGAGTGGGTGGCGGATTGGTACGAGAAGGATTATTACGCCGCGGCCCCCGACCGCAATCCCCAGGGCCCGGACCGGGGAACCCAGAAAGCGTTTCGCGGGGGCGGGTGGATGGACAGCACCACCACGATGCGGGCCGCAATGCGGAACGGCACCGATCCGACCACCAAGATCAACTGGCTGGGCTTCCGCTGCGCGCACGACACGCAGGAACCGCAAGGGCAACAGATTTCCATGGTTCTGCCCGGTTCAACCTCCTAAGCGACGTCACCCCCAGGGCGAGCCGGCGCATCCACCGCCGGCTCGCCCTCTGTCGGCCTCCGCGCCAAAGCCCAGCTCCCGACCACGGCACGCCCCCGCTATGCCCATCGCCACACGTGTTCCTTCGCCTCTAGGCCTAACGCCCTAGCCCGCTCCCTGACCAAGATCAGCATTGGGCCTGTCGCAGATCAGTGCGCAAAACCAAGCCCGGCGCTATCGTGCCACCGTACCTACTACCTTGTGATGCGGAAAGGAGGGGGCGATGGGCAGCGGAGGAGACACATTCACAGATCGCATAAGACGGAGGTCGGGAATATGGCTGGCGCTGGCCCTCATCGGCCTTAGCTTTCCAGTCTCGGCATGGGCAGAAGAGAACCAGGTCTTCTTCCGGGGCGGGTTTGCGGGGCTGACCAGCAATCGGGCCAATGAAGTGTTCACCGACGTGTACGGCCGCAACAACCAGCGCAACGATTCGTCGATGGGGAGCTACGTCGGAGCCGGTCTGGACCTCGGGATGCACAAGAATTTTCTCGGGGTCAAAGGAATGTCGTTGGTCGGGGAATTGGGCATCGAATTGAAACGGTTCGACTCCCAAACGGTCACGCAAGCGGTGCCCTCCACCTGCGCAGGGGCCCTGGGCGGGGCCGCCCCCGGCTGCTCCGTCCGCAACAGCACGGTGGCCGTGACGATGTTGACTGTGGACGTGGCGCCGAAGCTCAAGTTCCGCGAAGGCGAGAAGCTGCGCCCCTGGATCATCCCGATCGGCGTGGATTTCCATGTCATCAGCCCTCCCTCGAACGCCACCACCTACTTGGATATGGGGCTGCAATGGGGCGCCGGGGTGGAATACAACATCTGGGGACCCCTGAACGTGGGAATCGACACCCGCTATCATTTAGCGGCCAACATGACGCAGACGACCAACAACTTCTACACGGCCGGAGCCTATCTCGGCCTCTTGTACTAAATCGGTCCCGCCTACCGGCCGGCGGCCGTGTGCCCGTCCGTCGGCCGGTCTGCAGGGGGAAGGCCGGAGTCCTCCGACGAGGTGGCTCCACCTCCAGCCACCTCGTTTCCTTCTCCCTGGGATGCCCAAAGTCTTGGACAATTGCCCCCGCCTCTGGTGCACTTCTCCACAATCACGCCTGTTGTTGCAGCCCCTTCCCCTCCATTCCAAACCGCTTCCATGGCTGCAACATTAAAGAACCGCCTCTGAAATAAGACCTTTCCCGAAGTTGCCTGCCGCTCCTCTTGTCCTCGCTATGTTTGGTGCCGCTCTTGCAGCAAGACTGGACGCAGGACGACCGAACAGGGTCGGCGTCCCGCGGGGAGAACGATGGCCCGTCACACATGCATCACCACCGGATGCGAGACTTGCGAGTTACGGTCCGAGTCCGTCATCTGCAATCTGCCGGCGGTCGGCCTCGCTTCGCTGGAGCAGATCACGCACCGGTTTCACTACGGGCCGAGGGAGACCATCTTCTACGAAGGCCATGCTTGCCTCGGCCTCTACCTGCTGTCGGCCGGCAAGGTCAAGCTGACCCGCTCCTCGGTGCGCGGCCAACGGCACATCGTGCGCATTCTGACGGCAGGCCAACTGCTCGAAACACACGCGTTCCAGGAGGACGCGACTCATCTGGCGACCTGCGAGACGCTGGAAACGTCGCAAATCTGCCTCATCGAACGCGACGGCTACTTGGCGCTTGTCCGGCATGACCCTCAGCTCGCGGTCAACCTGATCCAGCTCCTCAGCGGCGAGCTGGGGCGGCAGCGGGACGAAGTGGACTCGTTTACGTTCAAGAGCGCCAGGGAGCGGTTGGCGGCCTTGCTCCTCGAGTTGAGTCATCGGTTCGGGCATGAGACCGGCACGACCGTGGAGCTTCGACTGCCCCTCAAACGAGAAGAAATGGCCGAGCTGCTCGGCGTGACCGTGGAAACCGCCATCCGCCTGTTGAGCGCGTTTCGCATCGAGGGGCTCGTGCGCCTGAACGGCCGGATCATCACGCTCCTGAACCGGGACCGACTGGCGAGAATCGCGCGGCACCCCGACATTGCGTAGCCCAAAGATCAGGCCTGACGGATCGTTCACAAAGTAAGAAAAATGGTGTATGCTGGCAGCCTTTGCCCATCCTGGGTGAATCGGATGACCGCTTTGGAAGAGCTACAGAAAGACTACCCAGCCACGATCCGCATCGCCGGCATCAAGGTGCGGGGGCGCGGCGACGTCAAGAAGATGGGCGTCGGCGACGCCTTGCTGCGCGTGGGCGACCACGTGATCCTGGCGGTGGACCGGGAGCCGACGTACGGCATCGTGCACACGGAGCCTGCGCCCATGCCGTTCATCCCGCCCATGCGGGTCATGCAATCCATCGTGCGCCCGGCCACGGAGGCCGATCGGGCTCAAATCTCGCGACACGAACGGATGGCCCAGGAAGGGATGAGCTTCTGCCGGGAGCGGGCCAAAGCGCTCGGGCTGGAATTAAAAATGGTGGAGGTCTACGCCTCGTTCATCAGGCGGGAGCTCACCTTCGTCTATACGTCCGAGGACCGCATCGATTTTCGCCAGCTGGTGCGCGAACTGGCCCGCCGGTTCGGCGGCCGGATCGAGATGCGGCACATCGGTTCGCGGGAGGAAGCCAAACTGATCGGCGGCGTGGACTCCTGCGGCCTGACCCTCTGTTGCTCCGCCTTCATGACGGACTTCCGACCCGTCAGCGTCAAGAAGGCCAGACACCATGGCCAGGATCTGAGCATGAATGAGAATCGACTCATCGGTATTTGCGGCCGTCTCAAGTGCTGCCTGATGTTCGAGGAAATGGAGACGCGGGCCGCGGCCTCCGGGCAGCCGTCTCGGCCGCCGCTGATCACCCCGACCAGACTGCCGAGCGTTCAGCCCTCAGCCAAGCACTGACCGCTGAAAACTGATCGCTGAGAGCTTCCCGCCATGCTTGTGCTCGTCTGGATTCACCTCCTGGCCGACGTCCTCTGGATCGGGGGGATGTTGTTCCTCTCGCTCACGTTGGTCCCCGTGCTGCAGCAGAACACGTTTGCCTCCTCTCGCCGTCCCTTCTTCAAAGCCATCGCCCTGCGGTTTCGCCGGCTCGCCTGGCTGTGCATCCTGCTCTTGCTGGTCACCGGACCGCTGCTGCTCAGCCGGCACGTGGCCTTCCCTCTGGCCCCGACGACCTGGCCGCCAGTCGTGCAGGCCAAGCTGACGCTGGTATTCGTGCTGCTCCTGCTGACGGCGATTCACGACTTGGCGCTTGGCCCCCGCGTCGGCCGCATCCTCAGCGTTCCGGAGGAGAGCCGCTCCGACCGGGACCGCTGGCTCGTCGGCTCGTCCCGCTGGGTGCCGCGCCTATCGCTCCTCCTCGCGCTGGGAATCTTGTTTTGCGCCGTGATGCTCGCGCGACGATAACCGACCGACCCTGTGGTCTTCTGCTACAGCAAGAGGTGTCCGGCTGTAGCGCAACTCCTCCCTCCGGAACAGCAACCCTCCATAACTTTACGAACCGGCTGATTTGACTGCAAAAATTCTTCTCCGTCCATCTCCTGCTCCTGGCTCCCTCCTTGCTTTCTGAGCATGACGTCGAGTGTGAATCTTTCCCGTCCGGGTCGCCGTGTTCCGGCATCACGGCGCCTTGCTCGGGTTCGGCAGGTGGCGGTTCCGCGAGCAGTTCGAATGGGAAGGCGCGGCCATGAATAAGAAGCTCTCTTTTTCGATCTGGTACATCTTCCTCGCGATCTGGGCGGTGATCCTCGTGCACGATTTCATCCATACCCTGCAGAAGATCGAAGAATTGCCCTACAGTCAGTTCAAGACCCTGGTCGCGACCGGCAAAGTGGCGGAGGTCTCCGTGAGCGGCCAGATCCTGACCGGCAAACTCAAACCGGAGGGGGAATCGAAAGAGCCGCGGTTGTTCAGGACGATCCGCGTCGAAGATCCGGACCTGGTCAAGGAACTCACCCAGCATGGCGTCACCTTCACCGGCGTCATCGAAACCACGTTCTGGCGCGATGTGCTCTCATGGGTCGTGCCGGTCGTCCTCTTTGTCGGCGTCTGGTTCTTCATCTTTCAGCGACTGGGCCAAGCTCAAGGCGGCTTCATGCGGGTGGGCCAGTCCAAAGCGAAGATCTACATGGAGAAAGACATCAAAGTGACCTTCGCCGACGTCGCCGGGGTGGATGAAGCCAAGGAAGAATTGCAGGAGGTGATCGAGTTCCTGAAGACCCCGGAGAAGTTCACCAAGCTGGGAGGGAAGATTCCGAAGGGTATTCTCTTGGTCGGCCCGCCGGGAACCGGGAAAACGCTGCTGGCGCGCGCCGTCGCCGGCGAAGCCGCCGTGCCGTTTTTCAGCATCAGCGGGTCCGAGTTTGTCGAGATGTTCGTCGGGGTCGGCGCGGCCCGCGTGCGCGATCTGTTCGAACAGGCCAAGCTCAAGGCGCCCTGCATCATCTTCATCGATGAACTCGACGCACTGGGCAAGGCCCGCGGGATGGGGCCCCTGGCTCATGAGGAGCGCGAGCAGACGCTCAATCAATTGCTGGTCGAGATGGACGGCTTCGATCCGCGCATCGGGGTGATCCTGATGGCCGCGACCAACAGGCCGGAGATCCTCGATCCGGCGCTGCTGCGCGCGGGCCGTTTCGACCGACACGTGTTGGTCGATCGACCGGACAAAGTCGGCCGCCTGGCGATCCTGCGCGTGCATGCCAAGCAGGTGGCGCTGGCCAGCGATGCCGACCTCGAGACGGTCGCCGGCATGACCCCTGGGTTCTCCGGCGCAGACCTCGCCAACATCGTCAACGAAGCGGCGCTGCTCGCGGTCCGCCGCGGGAAGGATCAGGTGGGGCTCTCGGAACTGCAGGAAGCGGTCGAACGGGTGATCGCCGGACTGGAAAAGAAAAATCGCGTCCTGAACAAGATGGAGAAGGAGCGCGTGGCCTACCACGAAACCGGCCACGCGTTGGTGGCGCTCTCGCTGCCGGGAGGCGATCAGGTGCAGAAAATTTCCATCATCCCGCGCGGCATTGCCGCGCTCGGGTACACGCTTCAACTCCCGACGGAAGACCGGTTTCTCATGACCCAGTCCGAGTTGGAGAACAAGATCGCCGTGTTGTTGGGCGGACGAATCGCGGAGGAATTGGTTTTCGGCGAGGCCTCGACGGGCGCGCAAAACGATCTCGTCAAGGCGACTGATATCGCCAAGAGCATGGTCAAGGCCTATGGGATGAGCGAGAAGCTGGGGACCATCACGTTGGAGCGAGAACGGCAGCCGCAGTTCGTTCAGATTCAGGCCCCCCAAGAGAAAGGCGATTACTCGGAAGAGACCGCCCGGGAGATCGATTGCGAAGTGCGGCGGATCATCGACGAACAGTACGAACGGGTGAAGCAGCTCGTGGGCGAGAAGAAAGCCGCCCTTCAAGAAGGCGCGACGCTCTTGCTGGAACGGGAGGTCATCACCGGGAGCGATCTGAAGACCATTATGGACAAGGCGTAAGGGACTTGCCCGGGCTGTTCGGATAGCGCCGCGTCGACTCGAACCGGATCTGCAATGATGGAACACACGGACGCAACTCTGACAAATGGGACGCCGGCCTCCCTCGACCGGCTTGACGACCAGACCCTGTCGTGCGGAGGGGCCTGGACCTTGTCCTGCCTGGATGGAATCGAGCGCCGACTGGCCTCCCTCCGCCGGCCGGAGGCGGCGGCGGTCGTGTGTGACGCGACCCGGATCACCGCCATGGATGTCAGCGGCGCCTGGCTGCTCCGGCACACGGTGAACAGCCTGGCGACGGAGGGCCGCACGGTGGAACTGCGCGGTCTGCGCCCGGAGTTCGCCCAATTGCTCCAGATCGTGTCTACGACCGCCACGAGCCTCGCTCCGGCCGAAGGCGGAGGCGCGGCCTCATGGCTGGAACGGCTCGGACTTCGGGCCTGGCGCGAGGCGGCCGACAGCGTCAAGGCCCTGGCCTTTTTCGGCGAAAGCAGCGCGGCACTGGGACAATGGCTTGCGGGCCCGCGGCTCATCCGGTGGCGGGCTCTGATCCGGAGCTTGGAGCTGGACGGGTTCAACGCCCTCCCCATCGTGGGCCTCCTGTCCTTCCTCATGGGCGTGGTGATCGCCTATCAGGGAGCGGAACAGTTGCGGACCTTCGGCGGCAACATCTTCATCGTGGACCTCGTCGGCATCGCCCTGCTGCGGGAGATCGCCCCCCTGGTCACCGCCATCCTCGTGGCCGGCCGCTCCGGCTCCGCCTATGCCGCCCAGCTCGGCACGATGAAGGTGACCGAGGAATTGGACGCGATCCGCACCCTGGGCCTCTCGCCGATGGAGTTGCTGGTGCTGCCCAAGGTCCTGGCGCTCGTCCTGGCCCTGCCGTTGTTGACCGTCTACGCGGATGCGGTCGGGGTCTTCGGCGGCATGCTGATCGCCTCGAGCCAGTTGCACGTGAACTTCACCGAGTTCCTCACACGCTTCGAGGATGCCGTCGCGCTGCGGCATTTCCTGATCGGAGTGGGTAAGGCCCCGGTCTTCGCCGTCATCATCGCCCTGGTCGGATGTTACCAAGGCTTTCAGATCCGGGGCGGTGTGGACGATGTCGGACGCCGCACCACGGTCAGCGTGGTGCAGGCCATCTTCATGGTCATCGTCGTGGACGCCTTCTTCTCCGTCGCCTTGAGTTGGCTGAATCTATGAACGGGACCGACGCCGTCATCGAAGTGGACCACTTGTCGACCCGCTTCGGCCAAGCCGTCGTGCACGAGGACGTGAGCGTGACGGTCAACCGGGGGGAGGTCTTCGGCATCGCCGGGGGCAACGGCTGCGGGAAGTCCACGCTCTTGCGCGAGATCCTGCTGCTTCAGCAGCCGACATCGGGCCGCATCAAAGTCTTCGGGCATGAGGTCGGCCTGATGTCCTCGTCCGAGGTGCGGGCGCTGCGGCGGCGTTGCGGGGTGCTGTTCCAATACGGCGCGCTGTTCAGTTCGCTGACCGTCCTCGAGAACGTCGAAGCGCCGCTCAAGGAGCACACAAGGCTCGGCGACGACCTGGTCCGCGAACTCGCGTTGCTGAAGATCGCCCTCACCGGCTTTCCTCTGGCCAGCATCGGGAAACTCCCCAACGAACTTAGCGGCGGGATGCGCCGGCGCGCCGCCCTGGCGCGGGCCATCGCCCTGGACCCGGAGTTGCTGTTTCTGGACGAGCCCACCGCCGGGCTCGACCCGGTGAGCGCCAGCGGGTTCGACGAACTGGTGGAGCATCTCCAGCGGCTGCTTGACCTGACCATCGTGATCGTCACGCACGACCTCGATTCGCTCTGGCGGGTGGTGGACCGAGTGGCCATCATGGGGGACGGCCGGATCTTGGGAACCGGCACGATGGAGGAGCTGTCCCGCTCGGATGATTCGGTGATCCGCCTCTACTTCCACGGCCCCAGAGGCAGAGCCGCCAAGAAACAGGCGGAGGAGCAGTTATGGAACCAAAAGTGAACTATACGCTCGTCGGAGCCTTCGTGCTCATCCTGACCGCGGCACTCGCCGGCGCCGTCCTCTGGCTGGGCGAGGGAGATTACCGGAAGGTCTACGACCGCTACTACGCCTATCTGGGTGAATCAGTGTCAGGATTGAGCGTCAACTCGCCGGTGAAATACCGCGGGGTGGAGGTGGGACGGGTAAAGGAGATCATCCTCAGCCCGGACAATCCCGAAGAGGTGCGGCTGACCTTTGACATCGCCCGAGGCACCCCCGTGAAGGAAGACACGTTGGCGGTGCTGGACACCCAGGGGCTGACCGGCCTCGCCATCGTGAACCTGACCGGAGGCAGTAAAGCCTCCCCGCCGTTGGAAGCGAAACCGGGGTACGAGTATCCGGTGATCAAGTCCGGCCCCTCGCTCCTCTATCGGCTGGACACGGCGATCACCCGGTTACTCGTCGACCAAAGCCTGACCAAGTTTCTCGCCAATTCCACCGGCTTGGTCCAGGATGCCCGGCTCTTCCTGGGCGATGATAACCGCGCTGCCTTCGCGCAGGCCCTGACCGATTTGTCCAAGGTTTCGCACACCCTTGCCCAGCGCACCGAACAATTGGACCAGGGCGTTGCCAGCGCAACGGAGACGTTCCGGAACTTGGCCAAGTTCAGCCGGACCCTCGATCAGGACCTGCCTCCGATCATCGCCAGGGTCGGCCGCAGTGCCGGAGCGCTGGAAACCATGTCGAAGGAGCTGGCCCGCACCGGCACGTCGGTCAATGCCCTGGTGGCGGACACGAAGCCGACACTGGAGCAGTTCACTGGGCAAACCTTGGGCGAGACCGCCCTCCTCGTCGCCGAACTTCGCCAGCTTACTGCGACGCTCCAGCGCGTGGCTTCGGACTTAGAACGGGAACCGAACGTATTGGTCTTCGGTCGCGCCCCCCAGCCGCGAGGGCCGGGCGAATGAGCATGAGAAGGACGATGACGAGGCGACTCCGACAACCGGCTTGGGCCGTCCTGCTGTTGGCCGGCGTGACGCTCGTGGCCGCGTGCAGCCTAGCCGCTCCAAGGAACGAACCGGAAATGCACATCCATTTCCTGAATCCCGACGAGCCGGCAGACAGCACAACAGACCGGGCCGACAAGAAAGAAGGGAACGCCACCTTGCTGGTGAGCCTTCCGCAAGCCCAAGCCGGCTTCGAGACGGCCCGCATGGCCTATCTCCTCCGCGCCCATGAGATCCGCTACTTCGCCGTTCATCAATGGGCCGACACGCCGGGGAGGATGCTGACCCCGCTCCTGAGGCGGGCACTGGAGAAAGCCGACGACTGGCGCGCCGTGGTGCAGGCTCCCGCTGCGGTGCGAAGCGACTTCCGGCTGGACGCAGACCAGTTGGCCCTGCTCCAGGATTTCACGACGCGCCCCAGCCGCGTGCGCCTGATCCTGCGCGTACAGCTCGTGGACCTGAAGGGACAGCAGGTCATCGGTGCGCGCCGTTTCGAGGCGGTGGAAGCGGCTCCCAGCGACGATCCGTATGGCGGAGTCGAGGCGGCCAGTCGGGCCCTGTCCAAGCTGCTCGACCAGGTAACAACCTGGCTCAGCGGCTGTATGAAGAAGACCCCGAGCGCCTGCTAGAAGCGAAGTAAAAGAGCCCCTGCGGACATGAAAGAGGTTTTCCAATCTCTTCCCGAGCGTCTGTCCCCACAGCGCCACCGTGACACCTCTATGGAGAGCCGATCGCCGAGGGCCCTGTTCCGCTGTGGCGTCTCGCACTAGAGCGCCCTTGCCCCTGTAGCATTTCGCTCCACTGATCTCTCAGCCCTTCGCCATCCTCGCCAAACCCCTTGTTTCGATGGCACTGTTCCGCGATACACTGCCTCCATCCTTGGCATGTTCCTGGCAGGAGCAGAGGCACGTAGATTCTCTCCATCCAGAGCCTTCACCGAGCAAGATGACCTCATGAAGCCACTCTTTCTAACGATCATCATCGGGTCATCGCTGCTCTTCTGGGTGGAAATACCGTTGGTATCGGCGGCACACGGGGATTCTGGACGGGGAAAACTCCTGTATGAACAGCATTGCGCCAGCTGCCACGGAGCCAGCGGTAAAGGGGAGGCTCCGGCCGGCACCGCATTCATTCCGCCCGCAGCCGACCTGACCAGCGTGAAGAGTCAACATAAATTGGACGCCGTGCTCGCGAACATGATCGAACATGGAAAACCGGGAACGGAGATGGCGGCCTGGAAGGGGCGCCTCGCCGGCGGGGAGATCAACGACATCGTAACTTATGTCAGAACCTTGGGAACGTCGGCGCCATGAACGCCAGCCGATGGAGCCTCATCGCCATTCTGCTATGGGTCGTCGGTGTCGCGGTCCTGGCAGTTCTGTTCGTGAAGGGCGCGACGAAGCCGGGAGCGGACGGGCGGACCGAGATATCGTTAGCCCCTTCGGAACGCGACCTGGTGCTTGGAGAGATGCGCGATTTGCTCAAGGCCGTGCACCGGGTGGTCACCTGGGCCGGCGGGCCGAACCAAACGGCGGACCGTCAAGCCGTCGAGCAAGCGGCCCGGGCGGCAGGCATGGGCATGGCGGCCGACGTGAATCCTTCGCTCATGGCCAAGCTGCCGCTGGCGTTCAAGCAGATGGGCATGTCGGTGCACAAGGATTTCGACGGGATGGCCGACGCCATCGGACAAAAGGAACAGCCGCAACAGATTCTGCAACGCCTGTCGAGCATCACGGCCCGCTGCACGACCTGTCATGACCTGTATCGGTTGCCGGGAGGAAAATAGCCGTCAGCGTTCAGCTTCGGATTCCGAAGGCTGAGAGGGGGATACTGACAGTTTCTCAAGAAGGAGGTAGAATCATGACCTGCAACGTAGGCGGAATCGAACGACCGATTCGCATCGGCTTAGGTGCGGGCCTGTTGGGGCTCGGAGCCTTCGGCGGGCTCTCGACTATTGCGATGACCGCGGCCTTGGTGGTCGGCGGGGTCGCGTTGGTGACAGGCCTCATCGGCTACTGTCCGGCCTGGACCCTCTTGGGAATCAATACTTGTCCGACGAAGCAGCCAGACAAGACACACTGACCCCTGAGGAAGACGAGCGAACATGGACCAGGATTCCCTCATACTCTCGCCCCCCATCCGATGGTGCCGCACCCTTGCCGGCGCGGCAAGCTTGCTGTTGGTACTCGGGTGCCAACCGGTGCCAAAGGCCGACTCCGCGGCCGCTCACGCGGGCCTCATCGGCAAGACCAAACAAGAGATCGTCACGTGCGCCGGCCCCTCGCGCAGCGAAACACGTCAGGGCCAACAGACGGTCTTGCTCTACCACAAGGACGCCCCGGCCTTCGAGCACTCCTTTTTCGGGTCCAAAGCCAGCGTGGGCGCAGTCCATCATGAATGTACGGCCGTTCTCACGCTCAATGACGACCGGGTCGTAGCGGTGGAGTACCGACCCGAGCCGCCGTCGATCGCGGGGGAAGACCATTGCGAGGAGATTTTCTATAGTTGCGTCCCATAGCCCGTGACGTGCCCGGCTCTTGAGGAAGGTACCGTTTGTCGATGTACCAGCCTGAGCAACGGCTGGCGCGCACGATGCCGGAACACTGCAGCCTGGTCGGGCTCGCGACGGATCGTCTTCGGGTAGATCGCAGATTTGCCCGGTTATGTGTTAATTTTGAAGCGATCCCTGTCGGCAGGCCGACCGGTGCCGCAACCGGACGAATCCTTTTTCAGAAGCCTGTCTCTCGTAGGGACAGAACCAGTGCCAAAATCCTTACCCACTCACCAATAGGAGGCTATAATGTCCAAATCATTTGCCGTCATCGGCGCCTTTGCCATGGCCCTGCTCGCCGGCGGGACCGCCCAAGCGGAAGAGAAGAAGCCAAGCCCGGCAGAGGGGTTCAATATCCATGTCATGGCCCCGCATAAGTTCGAAGACGGGACCGTGCATGGCCCCTATCACCATTACTGCAAGGGGATCTCGCCCGAAGTCCTGCAATGTCTCCTGTTCGAATCCACCGATCCCAACGCCCTGCTCACCGACGTGGAGTATTTCATCGCCAAGCCGGTCTCCCGCGCCCACGTGCCGCTGAAGACCTGGAACAAGTACTACCACGACCATGAAATCGAGATCGCCACGGGGCGCGTGCAAATCCTGGACATGCCCGAGGCTCAGGCCAAGGAAGTCGCGGCGGCGGCGGCTCAGACCGACGGCATCATCTTCCACCTCTGGCCGGATGGAGCCAAGGCGCCGAACGGCGTGGTGGGTCACCCGCAATCCGTCGGGCACAAGCACCGGAAACCGGAAAAGACGGACAAGTAACCGACCGCCTGACGCTCCAGCCGGGAGGACGCCTTCGCGCATCCTCCCGGCGGAAGGCAGGCCTTTCCTCGAAAGGAGCCCGCGAAGCGGTGAATCGTTCCCGGTTCCTCCTCCTTGCCAGCGTCGTCCTGCTCCAAGGACTCGATCCGAGCTGGGGCGCAGACCGTGAGGTTCTGCGCCCCCGTGTCCCCGCGGACCAGCTTGCAGCCGCCCGTTCCGTCACGAATCCCCTGCCGGCCACGCCCGAGATGATCGAGCAGGGCAAGACCCTGTTCAACGGCAAGGCCTTCTGCCGGGCCTGTCACGGGGCCGACGGCAAGGGCCTCGGTGCCGATCTCCAACTCAAAGGCCCGCTCCCGAGAAACTTCACCGACAAGGCCTGGCAAAATGCCCGCTCGGACGGAGAACTCATCTGGATTCTCAAGAACGGCAGCCCGGGCACGGACATGGCGCCGTTTATTCCCCTGGTCCTGATGGAAGAGGAGGCCTGGCAGGTGCTGCTCTATGTCAGGTCCTTCGGCCAGCCCTGACGGTGTGGGGACCGGGGGGACAGGATGGCGGCGGGCCTGCCTCGTCGCCTGTGCGGTCACTGCCCTCTTCGCGTCCCACGCAGAGGCGGCCGAATCCGGATGGTCCGCAGTCGCCGAAGCCAAGACCTCCTACACCACCGATGTGTTTCAGTTCTCCTCCGCCCGCCGGTTGGCCCTGGGCGAAGATCCGAGCCAGCCGACGATCGTACCGCTCGACAAACCGTCGGATGTGATCGTCGAGCCCTCCGTCGAGGCGAAGCGGTCGTTGGAGACAAGTTGGGGCCGGACGGAACTGTCCGCCAAGGCCCATGGCTTTCTCTACACCGAGCACTCCATCTTCAATCACGCCGAGTATCGGCTTCAGGCCAAGCAGGAGCTGGACCGCGACACCTCCCTGTTGCTTCGGTATCGGTACGTCCCGAACTTGTTCCTCGGGCCGAACTTCTCGGCCCAGACCTCGCCCCGCTCGCTGCAGGAAGAACGGGTCACCTCGAACGGGTGGCGGGCCGAACTTGAGCGGAAGCTGACGGAGGCCTGGACGGTCGCCCTGATCGGCCGTTACGGGTTGCGGCTCTACAATCAAGCCTTTGCCGAACGGGACACGACCTTCTACACCGGCGGGGGACAGGTCGGCTATCTCGCCGCGCCCTGGGCCAGGTTGACGCTGGCCTACCTCTATGAACGGGGTTTGGCCGACGGGCGCGGGAACCTGCAACTCAAGGACGATGTGTCCTACATCCAGCAGTTCATCTCCTTCAAGACGGAGTTCCGCCTGGCCGATCCGCTGTCGTTGGATCTCGACTATGTTTTTCGGCTCACGGACTTCACCAGCACAATCATCGGCGATAGCCACCGCCATCGGCAGGACGTGACGAACCAGGGGCGGGCGGAACTGCGTTATGCGGCGACCAAGGCCCTGGCTCTGTCCTTGAGCATCCAGCAGACGCAGCGGACCTCTACCGCAAGCGCGTCCGGCTTCAACGACACCATCACCTCGATCGGCGCCCAATACACATTCTAGCCAACTGACGGGGCCGAGACCGGCGGTAGGATGCCGAAACTCCACTGTGGCATCTTGCGCCAGGATCGGTTGAATCCTTGCTGCCTTTCTCTGCATCTCACCCAATAACGACAACGGGCCTGCCTCAACCATAGGAGAAAAGAGGTCTTTTCGCGCCTCGCCCGGGCATCATTCTGGCATTGATTCACTGTCACCGCCGAACAGGGAGGTACCGGCATGAGTCTCACGGTCACGTTCAAAGGCGGAACCAAATTTACCGTCGGCAGCGGGAAGCACCGGGTCGTCACCGATCAACCGATTGAGGACGGCGGAACCGACGAAGGCATGAGTCCGGTGGAACTGTTCATCGGCTCGCTGGCCAGCTGTGTCGGCTATTTCGTGACCCGGTACTGTGCGCGGCACGGCATCCCCTCTGAAGGTTTCACCATCGAGACGGATTGGTCCATGGCCGAGCAGCCTCATCGGGTCGGGTCTGTGGAGATGTCATTGCACCTGCCGACAGCCCTCACCCAGGCCCAGCAAGAACGGCTGCTCAAGGTCGCCCACGGCTGCACGGTCCACCAGTCGCTGGCGGTCCCGCCCAACGTTGCGATTACCTTGCTCACGGCGGATCAGTCATGACGAACCACGAGGGCCCGGGCATCACGAGACGCAGATTGCTCGCCGGGGCGGCGGGGGGACTGGCCCTGGCCTTGACGGGAGGCCGCCTCTGGTCTCCGGCGGAGGAGGCGGCAGCAGAAACCGGCGACCAGCCGGCCGCTCAACCGCTGATCACACATGTGGCCCGTCCCCTCGATGCAGAAACTCCGTCCCAGGTCTTCACCCAGTATCTGACGCCGAACGACCAGTTCTTCATCCGCAGCCACTTCGGCCCCCCGGCTCCGGCATTGGTGGCCCCAGCCTCCTGGCGGTTGAGCGTCGCCGGATTGGTGGAGCGGCCGCTCAGCCTGAGCCTGGATGATCTCTCTAAATTCGAAGAGGTCAGCATGACGGCGGTGGTACAGTGCAGCGGGAATGGACGAGCGTTTCACCGCCCCAAGGCGCCCGGCGTGCAGTGGGAAACAGGCGCGGTGGGCAATGCCCGCTGGACCGGCATCCGCCTGCGCGACGTGTTGCAACGAGCCGGGCTCAAGGCCCGGGCGCAACACCTCCAATTACAAGGCGCCGACCGGCCGGTGGTCGCCTCCGTCCCGCTCTTCGTGCGCAGCATTCCCCTCAAGAAGGCGCTCCATCCCGACACGATCCTGGCCACTCGGATGAACGGAGCCCCCTTGCCGCTGCTGCACGGGGCGCCTCTACGCTTGATCACGCCAGGATGGATGGCGGATTCCTGCGTGAAATGGCTGACGGACCTGACCCTGCAGGCAGAGGAGGCCAGGGGCTACTACATGGAAACGGCCTATCGGTATCCCAGCCGTCCCGTCAAGCCCGGGGAGGTCCTCGCGCCTGAGGACCTGAAACCGGTGGAAGCCATGGTGGTCAAGTCATTGATCGCTTTTCCGAAACAGGGAGCCACCCTCTCCAGCAGCGCCGTAATGGTCCAGGGGGTGGCCTGGACCGGCGAGGGTCATATCGAGAAGGTCGAAGTCTCGACTGACGAAGGCAAGACCTGGGAGCAAGCCAGACTCGTCGGCGAGGACGTCCCCTATGCTTGGCGTCAGTGGCAGTTCCTCTGGCGTACGAAGGGATCGGGCCAGCGGACGATTTTGTCTCGCGCCTCGGACGATCGCGGGCAAGTCCAGCCGATGTCGAGTCCCTGGAATCCAGGCGGCTTCCTCTGGAACGGCGTCGATCGGGTGCAGGTGCAGGTCACGGAGGCATGAGCGTGCATGTTCGACCCCAGAAGCCGTTTCTTTCGAGGCTCATGACGCTCATCCTGGTCATGGTGGGCATGATGGGATTGCCCTCCTTCACAATGGGACAGGCCGAAGAGCCGACCACCGATCAGCAGGCGCAACGGCTGCTGGCTTCCCGCTGTTCCGTCTGTCACAGCCAGGATCTGGTCCAGCAGCAGAGGCTCCCGCGCGATCGTTGGGAGGCTACTGTCACCAAGATGGTCCATTGGGGAGCCCAACTGGACAAGGAAGAAGAAGCGATGCTGACAACCTATCTCGCGACCTATTTCCATCCGGAGGCGGGGCCGGTCGTGGCATTGCCTGCCGCCCCATCAATCCAAGCCGACCAAGCCGGCCGGGAATCCGGCGCCGCGCCGACGCCCGGCGGGGCCGCGGCCAGGGGCGCATCACTCTACAAGCAGAACTGTCTCCCCTGCCACGGGGAAGCGGGAAACGGCGGTGTGGGACCCAAGCTGGCGCGCAATCCCATCCTGACCCAGGCAGACCGATTCCGGACGACGGTCAGCCAGGGACGCGGCGCCATGCCGCCCTGGGGCGCCGTGCTGCGGCCCCAAGAGATCACGGACATTCTTGCCTGGTTGAATACGCTTCACGACTAGCGACCGTACACGCGTTATTGTGGGAGGGGAAAAGATGAAGATCAGAAGAGCCGTAGCCCTGAGCCTGGTGCTGTTCGTGGGCGTCGCCTTGGGATTCTTCCCGAAACCGCTGTTCGGCGGCGATCAACAGCGGGCGAAGGACCTGGTGCAGAACACCTGCGCGCAGTGTCACCGTTTCGAGGGCCAACCCGAATCCCGCTTCAATCTGAAAGCTCCGGGTTTGATGTGGGCCGGCAGCAAGTACCAACGGCCCTGGTTGATCCGATGGCTGACCGGCAAGGAGGCGCCGCTCTATGCCAAGGGCTATCGCTGGGACCAGGACCAGAAGCCGGTCAAGCACATGACGGTCTCGCCGGCCGAGGCCGAAGCGATCGCGGACTACTTCGACCAACACAATAAAGACCAGCGGGTGAAAGTCGGCGCATTCGACCTGTCGAAGGTCTCCAAGTTTGAGGCCTCGTTCGGCGGGATGGCCTACAAGGCGCACGCCTGCCTCGGCTGTCACGTGATCGAAGAGAACGGGAAGATCATCGGCGGCCCGCAAAGCGCCTCGCTCGTCGCAGCCGGCCAGCGCTACAACCAGGATTGGCTCTTCCGCTTCGGGCAGAATCCGCAGGATTTCGTGCCCCACAGCGGGGAGTTTCTGGCAGACGCCACCGAGCCGCAGCTGCGCGCGGTGATCGGGTTCTTAATGGTGCAGGGCGTGAAGGACTTCAAGTACTACGAGCCCTGGACGAGTCCGGAGTTCGGGACGGCCAGCGTGGACCGTGGTAAGGTCATCTACAAGGAATATTGTGCGCAATGTCACGGGGCGACCGGAAAAGGCGACGGCCCCGCCGCGTCAGGGTTGGAGCCGAAACCGGCGATCCACGCGAACATTCCCTTCGACAAGGTGCCGATCGACTATTTGTACAACGTGATCAATCACGGGGGCGCGGCGATGGGCAAGTCGCCGAACATGCCCTACTGGGGACTGACCATCGGGCAGCAGGGCGTGGCCGATGTGATGGCCTACCTGAAGGCGACCTTCAAGGGCGGGGCTGAGGTAGCTCAGGCTGCGCCAAGCGGCGGAAGCCCGTCCGGCGTCTGTCCGCAACCGCGGAAGACGGTGAAGGCACCGGAAGAGTTCCTGGGGAAAACCAACCCGCTGCCGGCCTCTGTGGGCACCATCAACGCGGGCAAGACTCTGTTCCTCCAAACCGCGCAGCCGGTTGCCTGCGCGATGTGCCACGGCAACGAGGGGAACGGGCAGGGGTTCATGGGCGCGGCCCTGATCCCGCCGCCGCGCAACTTCACCTGCGGCAAGATGATGAAGGACCTTCCGGACGGACAGTTGTTCTGGATCATCAAGAACGGCTCGCCCGGCACGGGGATGATGTCCTTCGCCGGCCTGCCGGACGACCAAGTCTGGCAGTTGATCCATTACATTCGGTCTCTCGCAAAATGAGCCCTCAGCCTTCAGCGGTCAGCAAGGAGCTGATGGCTGAAAGCTGACAGCTTCCTCAAGGAGTCGATCATGGCGACGTTTATCATTTCCGGCAGCCGGGGGACCGATGACCCCACAATGGCCACGCTGCCCTTCATGGCGGCGAAAGTGGCGAAGGAACAGGGGCACGACGTCGTGTTATGGCTGTGGAACGAAGCGGTCACGCTCGGACGCAAGGGCACAGCCGACCATGTCACAGGGGTCAATTTAACCCCGCTGAAGGACTTGCTCACCGCCGTGCAGGCGGCGAATATTCCCCTCTGGGTCTGCGGCGCCTGTGCCGTGGCGCGACAGATCAAGGAATCGGATCTCGTGGCCGGCGCGTCGATCAAGGGCATGCCGGATTACATCAAGGCCGTCGCCGAACGGGACCGGAACGTCACATTTTAAGAGTTTAAGAGAGAGGCGACCATGGCGCGCACGGTGGTCATGCGCGGGGGCATGGGGACGAGGATGGGACCGGGCGTGGGCGGCAGGCATGAAGGCGGCGGCGGCGACCGATCGGACGCCTCGCCGTGAGGTCCGGCGCCGCGATGAGGACCATGGTAGCCCTGGTCCTCCTGCTGTCCCTCGTAGATACCGTTGCCAACGCCTTTGGCGCAGAGCCGCAGGAAGCCGACCTCGTCGTGTTCACGCGGGAGGGCTGTCCCTACTGCGACGCGGCGGCGCAATTCCTTGCCCGGCTCCAGCGCGAGCGCCCCGGACTTCGTCTGATCGTCAAGGATGTGGGGAAGGACCGGAGCGCGGGGCGGCAGCTTGAGGAACTGGCGGCGCAGAAGGGCGTCACCGCCTTGGGCGTTCCGGCCTTTTATCTCCGCGGGGAACTGCTCGTCGGCTATGGAGGTCCGGACAGCACCGGCGCGCAGATCATCGGCCTCTTGGATTGGCCTCGGCCTCGAACGGAACCGGTCCCGCTTGGCGCCTGCGCGCCGAAAGGTCCGGAGACGTGCGGGGCACCTGCGGTCACACCGACACTGGAGGCCGATTCGGTCCAGACCGCCTGGTTCGGCCGCCTGAACGCAAGGGACATGGGACTCCCGGCGTTTACGCTGGCGCTCGGCTTGCTGGACGGGTTCAACCCCTGTGCGATGTGGGTTTTGGTGTTTTTGCTGTCCCTGCTCGTCAATCTCCGGGACCGCTGGAAGATGTTCATCATCGCCGGGACCTTCGTCGCGGTGAGCGGATTGGTGTACTTTGCGTTCATGGCGGCCTGGCTGAACGTGTTTGTCCTGGTCGGGTTGTCGCGGGCCTCGGAAGTCGTCCTCGGCGGGATTGCCGTCATGATCGGCGCGATCAACGTCAAGGACTTTTGGGCATTCCGGCGCGGGATGACGCTCGGTATCCCCGAAGCCGCCAAGCCGGGGCTCTATGCGGGAATCCGGAAGGTCCTCTCCGCGGAGCGTCTTCCGGAGGCACTGGCAGCGGTGGCGCTGCTGGCCTGTCTCGTCAACGTCATCGAGCTCCTGTGCACCGCCGGCTTTCCGGCTATCTACACGCGTGTACTCACCCTGCGCCAGTTACCCTGGTGGGAATACTATGGCTATCTGGCCTTGTACAACGTGGCCTATGTGCTGGACGACAGCCTCATGGTCGCGATCGCCGTCTTCACCTTGAGCCGCAGCAAGCTGCAGGAAAAAGCCGGCCGGTGGCTGAAGCTCGCGAGCGGCCTCGTGATGCTGGGGTTGGGGGCGGTGCTGGTCGTCGCCCCGCATCGGTTGGCCTGAGGACTGCCCCGGCGCAACGCCGTGATATCGCAGACACGAGCCCTCCTCTTCTTTGCTTTGCTTCCCTGCCCTGTCGCTTTCCGCCACAACCTCCTCCGCCATCTGTAGCAGGCCTCCTCCCTGCTCCTGGCCCTTTCCGAGACTCAGAATTAACCCATTGAGACACAAGCTAAATTAGGCGATCGGTCGATGGCTCTTGTGGCATCGTGTTTGCTCACCTAATTTATGTAGAAAAGGACACGATGAGAAGCATCCGCTTTCATGGCCGAGGGGGACAGGGGGCCAAGACCGCCAGTCGGATCGTCGGCACCGCCGCCTTCTTGGAAGGACTCACGGCGCAGGACTCACCGCTCTATGGCGCCGAACGTCGGGGTGCGCCTGTGTCGGCCTCTACCCGCATCGGTCGCGAGCCGATTCGGGAGCGCGGCCTGATCTTGCAGCCCGATCTGATCATCATCGCGGACGAGTCGTTGATCGACGACTCCTCCGCGCGCGTGTTGGACGGCCTGTCCGAACGGACCGCCGTGTTCGTGAATACCGCGCTGGGATCGGAGCAGGCGCGGGATCGGTTCCGCATTCCCGGTCGCGTGACCGCGTTGGATCTGACCGATATGACCCTCCGGCAGTTCGGCAAACCGGTTGCGCTGAGTGCGCCGCTCGGCGCCGTCGCCTGCCGGTTGCTCGGACTGAAGGCCGAGAGCCTGCGGGCGGCGGTCGCCGGGGAGCTGGCCGATCTGGGGCTGCCCGAGGCAGTGATCGAGCGCAACCTCGCGCTGGCCGCCTCCTGCTACGAATCGGTGCCGCTGGTGCCAGTGGAGGAAACGGCCGGAGCGATGCCGGCCCCAGTCCCCCTCTGGACGCCTGTGTACGAACCGCCGACGGTCGGCTCCGCTCGGATCAGCGCGAGTGCGAATTCGCCGCTGCACGAAACCGGCGGGTGGCGGACCTTCCGGCCGGTGCTGGTGCCCGACAAGTGCAACGGCTGCTGGCTCTGTTTCGTCTATTGCCCCGATGGCGTCATCTCCATGACGAAGGACGACTTGCCCCTCATCGATTACGACCATTGCAAGGGGTGTCAGATCTGTGTCCAGGAATGCCCGACCAAGGCGCTCGTGGCCGAGCGGGAACAGGAAGGAGCGGGGACATGGCGGGCGAAATGATGACCGGCAACCTGGCGGCGGCCTGGGGAGCGAGACTGGCGGGGGTGGATTACATCCCGGCCTTTCCCATCACGCCCCAGACGGAAATCGTGGAGGCGCTGGCCGAGTGGTGCGACTGCGGGGCGATGCCGGCGCGGTTCGTGATGATGGATTCCGAACATTCCATGATGACGGCGGCCGGGGCCGGCGCCGCGACGGGAGCGCGGGTCTTCACCGCGACCTCCAGCCAGGGGCTGTTGCATGCCTTCGAAGTGCTCTATTCGGTCGCCGGCTGGCGCGTGCCGCTCGTGCTGGTCAACGTCTCGCGCGCGCTGGCCGCGCCGATCACGCTGGAGCCGGATCACAACGATGTGCTGGCCGCGCGGGATGCCGGCTTTCTCCAGATCCACGCCGAGACCTGCCAGGAAGTGCTGGATTCCATCCTGATGGCCTATCGCATCGCGGAGGATGAGCGGGTGATGCTGCCGGTGCTCGTCAATCTGGACGGGTTCTATCTCTCGTTCACGCGCGAGCCGGTGATCGTACCCGATCCCGAGAAAGTGGCGGCGTTCCTCCCGCCGTTCCGTCCCGCCCATCTCGGCTTCAAAGCGTCCGCGCCTCATGCCTTGGGTGTGGCGGTCCTGGGCGGGACACCCTATACCTATTTCCGCCACCAGATGCACCTGGCCGCCATGAATGCCTTGCAGGTCCACCGGGAAGCTGCCGCCGATTTCGAGCGGCTGTTCGGGCGGCGGTACGATGTGGTGGAAGGCTATCGACTGGACGATGCGGAAGACGTCCTGGTCATGAGCAACGCCTTCGCGACCAAGGGGAGGGCGGCGGTGGACGCGGCGCGGGCCAAGGGCCGGCGGGTCGGGCTCCTGCGCCTGCGGGTCATCCGCCCCTGGCCAGCGGAGGCCATCGTGGCTGCATTGCGCGGCCGGCGGGCGGTGGGTGTGCTGGATCAGAACCTCGCGCCGGGCCTGGGGGGCATTCTCGTGCAGGAAATCGCCGCGACGCTGTATCACGATCCGGAACGGCCGAAGGCGATCTGTTCGTTTATCGGCGGGCTGGGCGGCAAGAATATTCACGAGGGGGAGTTTGACGCGATCGTCGCCCGGATGGAGCAGGCAGGCAAGGCCGGTCGAGGAGAAGGCCCGGTGCTGCTCTATACCGAAGCCGAACATCGCGAGATGGCACAGTTGCAGGTTCTGGCCTCTGCATCAAGAGCTGATCGTTGATGGCTCATCACTGAGAGCTTCTGTCATGCCCTGGCAACGCGAGACGTTTAAAAAGATCAAACAGATTCCCCGCGAGGAGCATGTGCTGCCCGGCACGTCCCTCTGCGCCGGCTGCGGAGGATTGGAAGCGCTGCGGCTGGCCGCGAAGGTACTCGGCGACGATGTCGTGTATGTGAATGCCGCCGGCTGTTTCACGATGCTGGCGGCCTATCCTTTCACGCCGTTCAAGGGATCGTGGCTCTATACCACGATGGGCTCGGCGCCGGCCGGCGCACAGGGGGTGCGCGACGCATTGGATGTGTTGATCGCCAAAGGGCGGCTGCCCCAGCGCGACGATCTCAAAGTCGTGGTGCTCGGCGGAGACGGATCGACCTACGACATGGCCCTGTCCTCCACTTCCGGGGCCATTTATCGTGGCCTCGATTTCTATTATTTCTGCTACGACAACGAGGCCTACGGCAACACCGGGGTGCAGCTCTCGGCCGCGACGCCGTACGGCGCGCGGACGACGACCTCGCCCTGCAGCCTGCAGCATCCCGCCGGCACGATCCAGGAGAAGAAGGACATCTTCGAGATCTGGCGCGCACACAAGCCGCCCTATATCGCCACGGTCGCCCCGCGCTATCCGCTGGATCTGGCCGAGAAGTTTGCGCGCGCCGCGACATTCACAGGGCCCAAACTCTTTCTCGCCCTCTCCGCCTGCCCGACCGGCTGGCTCTACGATCCGGGCGAGACGCCGGAGGTCGCCAAGCTGGCGGTGGAAACCGGTCTATGGCCGTTGAAGGAAGCGATCAACGGGGCAGTCACCCACACCTACCTTCCCAAGCGTAAGCCGGTGGAAGAGTACCTCAAGTTACAGGGCCGGTTCCGGCATCTGTTCGAACCGACGAAGCAGGAGGAGGCGATCCGCCACATCCAGGAGCGCGTGGACGCCTATTGGCAACGGGTGACCGTATGAGCGTCCCGCGGCGTCCCGGACTATCGGTGGTCGTGGTATTGCTGGCGCTGGGCTCCGTGAGTGCGAGCGCGTCAGGCGCCTCGGCCACCGAGCGGCACATGATGCAACCGTTGGTGCCAGCAGACCAACTCGAACCGGCCAGAGCCATGGCCAACCCGCTTCCCGATGCATCCGAGACCATCGAGAGGGGCAAAGCTCTCTACGAAGGCAAGGGCGCCTGTTTCAACTGTCACGGCAA
The DNA here is from genome assembly GCA_004296885.1 of Nitrospirota bacterium. NCBI lineage: Bacteria > Pseudomonadati > Nitrospirota > Nitrospirota bacterium. Next base: position 24,683 of record SCVN01000018.1, read on the forward strand.
GAGCGGGCAGGGCGATGGACCGGCAGCGATGGGACTCGATCCTTCCCCGCGGAACTTTCATCACCATGGATTCTGGCGCCATCGCACGGAGGGCGAACTCTTCTGGGTGATCAAGCACGGATCGGCCGGCACCAGTATGATCGGCTTCGGCAACGTCCTGTCCGATGACGAGATCTGGAGCCTGATCCGTTACCTGCGTACCTTCGCCGGAGGTCATGGGCCTGGCAAAGGCATGGGCCCAGGCCGCGGCAAGGACCGCATGGGGCCCAGAGGGGCAGGCTGTTGCGGAGGGGAGACGGGCGACCGATGAACCGCTCATTGTTGTACGAGGTCGTGGTCGTGGTCGGATTGTGCGGAGCCCTGGCCGGCTGCGCACCGGTCGTCCAGGAGCACCCCCCGGTTACGACCCCCGATGCCAGAACGGCGCTCGGGCTGACGGCGCAGGACAGTCGCGAGCATCGCGCCGTGATGCTCCAACATCTGGAGACAGTGCAGGCGATCGTGGCGGCGCTGGCCGAGGAGGACTTCGTGCGGGCCCAAGGGCTCACCGAGGCCCATCTCGGATTTTTCATGCACCGGCAGGCGATGGCCGGACAACATCCTGAATCCTTCCCACCGGCCTACCACGACCTCGCCATGGCCCATCACGAAGCGGCTGAAGCCCTGGCCAGGACGATGCCCTCGCGCGATCTGAAACAGATTCTTCCGAAGCTCGACGGGGTGTTGAAAGCCTGCGTCGCCTGCCATCTCTCATTCAAAGTCAACGAGAGAAGTTAGACGGATCCAGCAGGAGAGGCGTTCAGAACCGGCTCCACCCTGATCCTGGCATCCACGATCCGGCACCCTTCGCCCGGCGGCAACGCGAAGAGAGGGTTCAGGTCCACCTCCGTGATCTCGGGAATCTCCTCGACCAACCGCGACACCCGCAGCAACACCTCTTCGATCGCCTCGAGATCGGCCGGGGGATGGCCACGGTAGCCTTCGAGGAGCGGGAAGCCGCGGATGCTCCGGACCATCTCGCGCGCGTCCCGGTCGGTCAGGGGCGTGATGCGAAAACAGACATCGCGGAGGATTTCGACGTGGATGCCGCCGAGCCCGAACGCGATCAACGGTCCGAACAGCGGGTCATGCGTCACCCCCACCATCAGCTCGACGCCCCCCGATACCATCGGCTGCACGATCACCCCGTCCATGGCATCAAGCCGGTTGTCCAGGGCCAGCCGGTCGCGGATCCGCGCAAAGGCCCGGCGCACCGCATCCATGTCCTGCAGGTTCAGTATGACCCCGCCGACTTCCGTTTTGTGGACCAACGTGCGTGAGGCCAGCTTCATTGCCACAGGAAATCCCACGTGCCGGGCCATCGACGCCGCTTCGTCCATCGTCCGCGCCAGCCCGCCCGGCGCCACCGGCAGCCGGATGGACGTCAGCACGACCTTCGTTTCTTCGGCCGATAGCCATCCGATGCCCCGCTCCTCAATGGCGCGGCGGCACAACCGCCGCACCGGCTCCAGATCCAGATCGTCGAAATCGGGGATCATGCCGAGCGGCTGGGCCCGCCAGTCCGCATAGGCCGCCGTTTTGCTCAGCACCAGCGCCGGCGTCTCGGGAAACTCGTAGACGGGGATGCTGAGGCGGGCCAGTTCGTCCGGGCCGGACGTCTGTTCCTCCTCCCCCATCCAGCAGACCAGCACCGGGAGGAGCGGGGCCTGGTCCGTTCCCGATGCGACTCCGTCCCGGATCGCCTGCGCCAGGCTCCGTGGATCGAGCGCCCCCGCCGAGACGTACAAGACGATCAGCGCATCCACTTCGCCGGACCCGGCGATGACCGTCAGCGCCTGCCGAAAATCTTCCGCGCGAGCCGAGGCGATCAAATCCACGGGATTCGCGAGTCCCGCCGTCGGAGGGAGGAACGAAGCCAATTGCGCCTGCGTCCGCTCGGAAAACGCGGATACCAGGAGACCGCCCGCTTCGCACCGATCGGCGCAGAGGATGGCCGGGCCGCCCGCGTTGGTCACGATCGCCACCCGCCGGCCCTTCGGGAGCGGCTGCGCACCCAAGGCCACGGCCAACGCAAACAGTTCTTCCAACGTGTCGGCGCGAATCACGCCGGCCTGGTGGAACAGGGCATCCACGGCCACATCGCTAGCGGCCAACGCGGCCGTATGGGACCCGGCGGCACGGCGACCGGCGCTGGTCCGGCCCCCCTTGACCGCCACGATGGGCTTGCGCCTCGCCACGCGCCGCGCGATGCGCGCGAAGCGGCGAGGGTTGCCGAAGGACTCCTGGTAGAGGAGGATCACGTCGGTGCGCGGGTCTTCTTCCCAATATTGCAGGAGGTCGTTGCTGGAGACATCGGCCTTGTTGCCGACGCTCACGAAGGTGGAGAGGCCGAGGCGCAGCCGCTTCGCCGCCGCCAGGACGGCCAGTCCCAGCGCACCGCTTTGCGAGGCCATGGCCACGCCCCCGGCCGGCGGGAAGATCGGGGAGAACGAGGCGTTGAGACGGACCGACGGATCGGTATTGATCAGGCCCAGGCAATTGGGTCCGACCATCCGCATGCCGGAGCCCCGCACGGCGCCGAGCAGCCGGTCTTGCCGCGCCCGGCCTTCGGCTCCCACTTCGGCAAAGCCGGCCGTGATCACGACGAGGGCCCGGACGCCTCGTGCCGCACAGTCCTCCACGACGACCGGCAGGGCCGGCGGCGGCACGGCGATCACCGCCAGATCGACCGGGTCGGGAATCGCCCGCACGGAGGGATAGGCCTGGAAGCCGGCGATGGTCTGCGTCTGAGGGTTGACGGGATACAGGGCCCCGGCAAACGAAGCGGCGCGCAGCGCCGCCAGCAGCCGCCCGCCGATGGAAGCCGGGTCCCGCGAGGCGCCGACCACTGCCACGGAGCGGGGATGGAAAAAGGGACGCAGGGACGCAGTCGTCGCGAGACGCTCCCGCAGCTCCGACCGTTCCACTCCGGCCGCCGTAGACAGCAACGACAACTCCACCTCCATGTCACCGCCCTCCAGTGCCTCGTGCGTCGTAAAGCCGGACTCCCGAAACACCTCGCGCATGGCCAGGTTGTCCGCATGCGTCACGGCCCAGAGCCGGACGTACCCCTGCCGAACGGCCAGCAGCGCCAGCTGCTCCAGCAGCAGCGTGCCCAACCCCTTGCCATGCAAGGCGCCATCCACCGCCATCGCGACCTCCGCAGTCCGGTCGTCTTTGGCCATATAGGACCCGGCAGCGATGATACATGGGGCGCCCTCGACTGTGCGCGTGACCAGCAGCGTCATCAACGCATGGGGATCGGAGGTGTCGCAAAGGGCGGCGATCAGGGAAGGCGAGGGGACAGTTTCAGAAAAAAACCGATGACGCTTGGCTTCAGACGAGAGACGATCGACGAAAGCTTGCAGACTGGGTTGATCGTCGGGCCCGGCCGGTCGAATGAGAGCCGTCGTGCCGTCCCGAAGGATCAGGTATCCAGCACCGGCCGGTCTCCAGCCAAAGTCCTGCAAGGAAGGGGGAAGAAAGAGCGGACGCACATGAGAAGGAGCCATCCGTCACATTCTCCGCACAGAGCTATGTCGTACCGCCGTTGCGAAACGGATCCACGCGGTGAGGATGCTTGCGACCGCTCTTTTTCCAATCATTCCAGGTACTGGCGGCGCTCTTCATCCTTCGGTTCATAGGCAGAGACCTTACTAAAACTTAGACACCGCAAGCATGATGTAGTAGAGCAACAGCCCCAAAAGTATCAGCAAGGGCATCAGCCGCAGCCAATCCCGGCTCCAGAAGAACCAGGAGCGGGCATAATCCAGCTTGGTTTTATGAGGTTGCGCCAGCGGTCTGATGATCGTCGTCCGGGCCACGGTGGCCACCGGTTGCGAGAAGCGGACTCCGCCGAAACTATCCCTGCCTGGCTTGGGGAAAGAACTGAGCGTTATGGCCTCGCCCTGGGCCCCACCCGAACGGCTCACCGGTTCGGCGGCGCCCGGCGCCGGTTTGGGTGGAAGGCTCGGCTCTTTCGCAGGACACAGAGCTTCAGGTTGAGGGCTCGGCGGCACCACCTTCGCTGGTTGCGCCTGCGGTTGGGGACGAGGCGCCGCAGCGACAGGAGACGCGCCGCACACCTCGGGCAAAGGGGCCTGGAGAACCGACGGCGGTTGGGACGAGGACGGCTCGACGGTCGCCACAGGAGGCGGCGCCGGGATGTCCGGTCGAGGAGGCAAGGCTGGCGGCCTGAGTTGCCGCTTGAGAATGTTGCTCAGTTCTTTACAGCCCTCCAAGCCCAACAGCAAAATGTCGTCCAGCGTCAGGATGGACACCAGCCGCCCATCCGCGCCCACAATAGGGAGGCGCCTGATCCCGTGGCGCCCCATCAAGGCGATGGCCGCGCTCACTTCTTCGTCGGCGCGCATGACCACTGGGCGGGGGGACATGACTTTCCGCACCGGCACAGTCTTTGCCCCCACACCGACCGCCGTGACCCGCACCACGATGTCCCGATCCGTAACGATGCCGATCGGCCGTCCGTCTTCCACCACGAGGACGGCGCCGACATCACGTGCAACCATTAACTGAGCCACCTCCAAGACCGGCGCCTCGGGCGGAACCGTATAGACGGTGGCCGCCAGTCCAGGATCTGGAGCGAGGCCGGCTTCTTCCTTGCTCGTCACCATAGGACCGGTTTTGGTTGGACGATCGGCACAAGACCGAGGCGTTCCAAGACAGCCCTCCCACCGACTGGCGTCTGTTCCTGCCCGTGTACGTTCCCGAAGTCGTCGCCAGCCGTGCGCGCCATTGTACACGGCTCCTTGACCGGAGTACAGCCAACGCTCTAGTTGGTGCAACGTAAGGGGTGAGGGGTAGATGGGCGGCCGGAGCACGACGGCGAGACGTTCAGCTCACGGCATCGAAGGGCGCCATCAGGCGAATATAGGAGACCACATCTTTGATCTGCTCGTCCGTCAACCGACCACGCCAGCCATGCATGGGCGAAAACAGCACCCCATGGGTCACGGCAACGAGCAGTTCCCAGTCCGACTTGGACCGGGATTTCAGCGCCTGCAGGTTGGTCGGCGCCACGATCAAATAAGGCGCATCGGGCCCCTTGCCGTCCAGCGCCAGCCCGTGGCAGCGGAGGCAATGCTGTTCATAGACAGCCTGGCCGCTCTTTGTATTGCCCCGAAAATCCTGGGCGGCCACCCAGGAATGGCCGAGGAGGATCGCGACGAAACCGAGAACCAGCGTGTGTGTCGTCTTCATGAGTCTCTCCTTATGATGGACATAGACCGTGCCCGCGTCTCTTAGGCGGTCAGTTCCGCATAATGAGCGGCGACGGTTTGCCTGAACGCTTCCCGAAGTTCTTCCCCCTGCAATTGCCGGTTGGAGAGCTTCCGCAGCCGCGCGGCCAGCTCGGCGTCCCCCAACGCGCCCTCCACCCACCGCACCAGATCCTGGCGCTGATCGTGATATTCCAAGCTCGCGATGGGAAGCGACGGCAAGAGGTGCAACAACTCATAGAGGCTGGCCGCCTCCTTGCCGAGATCCGTCCGCGCGTCGCGGAATCGAAAGCGTTTCTCCGGCGGCAGCGGCACGTCCAGATACTTGTAGTGGTGGCGCGTGTGGGGCACCCGCCGGATCGCCGGACGCAACCGCACCACCGGCCCGCCGCAAAGCAGCGCCGAGCCTGGCGCCAGCGCCGCCATGTTCACGCTACCCGTGCCGCAGGTTTTGCAATGGCGCTGCACGGCTTGCACCGACTCCGGTTCGGTCATGCGCGTCAACAGACAGTGGTGCATCTCCCGGAGCACGGCCTGATCCAACCGATCAGGTCTGTAGGAGACAAAGGCCCAGCCTCCTCCCTCCAAGAGGGGCAGGATGCCCGCCGCCACATCCCCATCGGCCGACAACAGCGATTGCTGCGCCTCTTCCAACACGATCCAATGGGGTCGATACTTGCGCTCCCGTAAGGGGCGCAGCACCCGGACCAGTTCGGCGATATAGGCATTGCGCTGCGGAACCGGATACCGGCTCAGATCCAGCACCACCGAGACGCCGGCCGCGTCCAGCAGCGACACGACCGCGGGCGGAGCCGGCAAGGAGGCCGCATCGCCCTCTAGCGCCAGAAACCGGGGCAGGACCTGCAACCCCCGAAAGTCCCCCTCCGGGTCGATCAGGAGCACCTGATAGCCTTCATGGTGCAGCCCTTCGGCCAGCAGGCCTACCATCCAGGATTTGCCGGTCCCCGAGTCGCCGAACACCCCCAAGTTCCGCCCGGCCAGGCGCGAGGCAGGGAGCGTCACGTCGCGCCCTTCATCGTCCTGCCCCAGAAGAATAGGCCGGTCTCTCCGGAGCGGCATATCGAGATAGCGCCCGGCCAAGGGATAGCGCTCCAGCACCTCCAGCACTCCGGCCGGCCCGGGCTTGCCCGCCACCACATCGGCCATCTCGCACACGGCCGGGACCGCGTCTTGTACGGCCACGGCGACTTCGGCCAGGGTCAACATGGACAGGTCGTTCTCCGCGTCTCCGAAGGCGGCCAGATTCCTGGCCGAGAAACCGCACAAAGCCAGCAGCCGCTCCAGACCCGTCCCCTTGGACGTTCCCGGCGGCACAACCATCAGGGCCCCCTTATTGTATTCGACCGAGGCTTCGCCCCCGTGGGCGCCGAGCACCTGCCAGACAGCCTGTTCGTGCGGGCACCATGTGGCGGCAATCGCCAGACCCCGCTCGAACGGAATACCGGCGTCGGTCAACGCCTTCAGGAGGCGCGGATGGAGTTGGCCGAAGGGCAGGTACAACTCGCCGCTCGCCCGGTGCGCCAGCACCGCGCCGTTCTCCCAGACGATGCCGGTGAACAGCTCGGCCAGCGGCCCCAGCGACACCGAATCGAATCGCCGACCCGTGACAAGAAAGAGGGCATGCCCCGAATCGCGGCACCGCTCCAGCGCCGACGCCAGCTCGACCGGGACCTTCCCCTCCACCGCGAGCGTCCCGTCGAAATCGAAGGCCATCACGCGGCGATCCATGCCTGCCTTTCGATGCAGCGCGCCGGTCGGTTAGACCGTCGATCCGTTCGGCTCGGATCAGATTCCCACCAGAACCCGGTGACCGCAAATCTTTTTCAGGGTATCCAAGACCTCCTCGCAGGAGAGAGCTTGTGCCCCTTTCCACTTGGCCTCTCCGGCCTGCAACACGAGGTCGTTGATGGAGAGAACTCCCCGGAGCATGCTCCCTTGATCCACCACCGGCAGGCGCCGCACTTTCTCGGTCGCCATGGTCCTGAGTGCCGCCCTGGCATCGTCATCCTCGGCGCAGGTATAGGCCTTGCCCGTCATCGTCTCCCACACGGTGATGTAGGAGGCGGTCCGTCCCTTCGTGGCGACGGCCATGCAGATGTCCCGATCCGTGATCATGCCGATTACCTTACCGTCATGGTCCACGACCGGCAGCGAGCCGCAGTCGAAGTTCCACATGGACTCGGCGGCCTCGGCCAGGTTGGTGTGCGGGTGGCAGGAATGGACGACGGTCGCCATCACGTCACGGACTTTCATGTCACAACTCCTTTCGCGGTCTGGCTCAGCCGCACATCCCTGTTCAGCGCTCCCACCGGACGCGGATGAGCTGTTGATTGCGGGAATACCGTAAGGTGAGCGTCCCGTGATAGGCATGGCGCAACGCCTCGCCGATGCCTTGCGCCAAGTGCATGTCGGTGGTGGTCACTTCCACGCTGCTGTTTTTCTGATCGACCTTCATGACCCGCGAGAGGGGATGTTCCGCCTTGGCCTTCGCCTCTTCATTATGGATGAGTCCCAGGATCTCGTCCCGATGCGCGGTGAGGAACGGCCCCTGCAGGGTCAGAATCCCGGATGGGTTCTGGTCGCTGATGCGCTCACAGGCCGGACAGATCGCCGCATGGGCTTTGGCCGGCCTGATCCCCCAGATCCAATGTCCCTTGTGAAACACCGCCCCGCATCGCGGACAGGCGGTCGGTTCCCGGAACTTACCGCGGGCTTGGTACACGTCATGCCGGGCCTCTTGAATCGTCCGATCCCTGCGCGCCACCCGGACTACCGGATTGCCGTTGGACTTACCCGCTCGTACTGCCATACAAAGGCTCCTCCTGAAAGGCTTCGGTTGAACTCTGTTACGTTACGCGCGCGATGCGCGCGGCCCTTCGCGCAACGATGCAGCCGCGGCCTGTAAATATCGGACGACCGCCGCATCTTCGACTTGCGCGAACTCCTCATAGTGGTTGCCGACGGCGAAGAACGGCTCCGGCGTCATCAGACAGACCAACGCGTCGACCTCCCGCTGCACCCGCAGCAGGGTCTCCCGTGGCCCGACCGGAATGGCCGCCACCAGTCGATCCGGCTTGAGCTTCTTCACCGCCGCGATCGAGGCAAAAAAAGTGGACCCCGTCGCAATCCCGTCATCCACCAACACAATCGTCTTGCCGGTCATCTGCGGCAGAGACCGGCCGCCGCGGTAAAGGGCCTGCCGCCGGGTAATTTCCTCTTCCTGGACTCGAATCGGCTTGTTGAGGTCCTCGCGGCCCAAGCCGAGATCCCGCAGCCCTTCCCGATTCAGATAGAGCGCGCCGCCTTCCGCCACTGCTCCAACGGCATATTCCGGGTTGCCGGGCGCACCCAGCTTGCGGACAATCAACACATCCAGCGGCAGGTGCAGCGCCAGGCTCAACATATAGCCTACCGGCACCCCGCCACGGGGCAGCGCCAGGATCAACGCCTGGGGGTCGTCCCGATAGGCGCTTAACCGTTCCGCCAATAATCGCCCCGCTTCTTCCCGATCCCGCAAGATGAGCACGCCACGTCCTCCTGTTCGGCCCTCACCGGTTCGGGATCCGCCCCGCCGGACATTCCAATGCGGACCGGAAAGACGGCTGGGAGGACCGGCCGCTCAGGCCACCTTGACCTCGATGCTCTTCGGCTTGGCTTTTTCCGACTTCGGCAGGTGCACCTTGAGCAAGCCGTCCTTGCAATCGGCGGACACCTTGGACGCATCCGCATCTTCCGGCAAGGTGAAACTGCGCATGAAACTGCCATAGGCTCGTTCCACGCGGTGGTATTTCTTGCCCTTCTCTTCTTTCTCGTATTTCCGTTCCCCCGTGATCGTCAGCACATCCTCGTCGACGGTCAGCTTGATGTCTTCTTTTTTCACTTCTGGCAACTCGGCCTTGATCAGATATTCCTTGTCGTCCTCGGTGATGTCCACGAGCGGGGCCCACTCGGCCACCGTCATGGCCTCCTCTTTGTCGCCGTTCTTGCGGACCGGCGCGCGGCCGAACATCGTGTTCAACCGACTCTGCATATCCTCCAGTTCCTTGAACGGATCCCAACGTGTGATGGCATTCATAGCAACTCCTCCTTGTTGTGATGGAAGCGCGTTTGCCGCTTACCTTGAGATCTTGGTAGAATGACCGTAATCAGCGAGGCCTTGTGAGCCGTACCGCCCCCTTGTCGACTCCCCCGAACGAGGTCGGGCGTCTTCTCGTTGAAGACCCTCGTGCCTGTGTCCAACTCCGTGCAGGTCCACAATCTTCCCGCAGATGAGACACCGCCATCCCACAAGAGGATGAACCTCCTCGCCCGGTCGCAACCCCGGCAGCCGCACCATGACCATCAGCCGGCCGCAACGCTGACAATGGCCGGGATTAACCCGCTTAGACGTGAACACTGCGGCCCCCTTTCCTCCCCGGTTGGAGGACGTAGCGCCCCGTCCCCTTCGGCGTGAGGCAGACGCGGCCTTCCCGGCTGAGACGATCCACCTCGAGGAAAACCTGATTCCAGCTCAGGTCGGGGCAGGCCATGACCACTTCGTCCAGTAGACAGCCGGGCATTTGCGAGACCGTCTCGAGAATCCGGTCGGCCACCATCAACTGTCGGTTCATGGTACCCTCCTGGTTTTTTCCATAAGAGTCGAGATCGTCTCCTTCCGACTCTGCATGCCCGATGCCAGGACGAGCGGAAAGATCGGTTTTGTAACCCATTGAAACATAGCCTTGTTCTTGTGTTCTCTCGGAAGCGCATAAACCGGCGCGGCATTTCAGGACAGTGGGATAAACGGATACTGTGGACTCACGCCACAGACTAATGATCATCGGGAGAGATTCGGCGAAGAATCCGGTCCGGGAGCGCTAAGGGTAACCCTTCGTCCGGAGAGTTGACCACCGGCAAGAGATGCTTACTTCCTAACGTGGGAGGGTAGAGAAGCGGATGACGGTTCGCAGCCGAAGGTTGGTGACTCGCCCTCATGCAGCCAGCGTGCAAAGGGCGCCGCTCCTGTGCCGGAGCGGGATCGATCCGAAGGGACGCGCCGCCTCGCAGGTGCCCGTAGGCACAACCGGAGTTGGGCGGTGGCCCAAGGGAGGCGCGGGATGGCTAAGCGAGAGTGACCGCTGGGTTGTCCGGATCGGTTCTGGCCAGTCGGCAGGTTCGGTGGCCCACATGAGGGCGGGCCCGTTTTTTGTTACAGTTGCTCCGGTTCCTGTCGTTCCGCCTCAGCCAGCAATCCGTAGGCAAGCAAGCGAGCTTCCCGCAGCGACAAGGATGTCGCTCCGTTCCCTTGGGGCTGGTCCCCATGAATGGTGAGGATGAGTCCCTTGGCATCGAACATCGGTTCCAAGGAAATCGGCTGAATGGTCCGATCAATGACCTTGATCATGTCTTCCTTCCTCGCAGGCCGACCGCCGGCGCCTACCTGGCGGTTTTCAAGGCTTTCGTCAACGTCTGCACGACTGTAACGCGGGCATAGTACTTGCCGTTTGCCTCCACCACCGTCCAGGGGGCCCAGGTGGTGCTGGTCTTCTCCAGCATCTCCTCCACCGCTTCGTAGTACCGATCCCACTTCGCACAGTTCCGCTCATCTTTCCCAATGCGCTTGTAGGAACGGAAAGGGGCCACGCGGGCCTTGAACCGACGCAACTGCTCGTCCTGGAACCAGGCGCCACCTTGGCTCCAGAGCTGAATCGGTGCATGCCGGATGCCAGCGAGCAAGGGGAGCGCGTGCCATCCGTATGGACCGTCAAATGCACCGCAGCGAAGCGAAGTTACGGAACAGAAGCATCAGACATCGAGCCGTGCCGAATACGCTGTGTGGGGTGTTTCTCGTCAAGCCGATCAGGCCGATCTGCTGCGAAATGCCCCAGGCTGAAGCCGAGAGGATCGAACGGGCGTTGTTCACAGAAGCGTGTGGGTGCTTTCCTGTTCTGTCCCGGACCGTTTGAGAACAATCCCACATGAGAAATAATGGGTGCGCGCCGTCTGGCTCTGGCATCCTCCATGCAGCCTGTCTCGGAGGCCTTGCGCCGGGGATGAGCCGCCGTCCTTCGCTGACCGGTTTGGCCGGCCGCCCGACGGCTTGGCCTGATCCTATATCTGGCTGCGCACCGATGCACAAGACACAGGCCGGTCCGGCAACAAGGACCCGAGGATAATGGCCTTACTGCGAACCCATGTGGCGGAGACTTGGGGCGGCCTCGCGGCCATGCTGGTCGCCCTTCCTTCCTCCATCGCCTTCGGACTCATCATCTACGGGACCCTGGGGCCGGCCTATGCCGCGCAAGGGGCGGTGGCGGGCATCCTCGGGACGATCGCCATCGGGATCATTGCGCCCCTCTTCGGAGGGACGCCCCGTCTGATCTCGGCGCCCTGTGCGCCGGCTGCCGCAATCCTGGCCGCGTTCGTCGCCGATTGGCTCCAGCCCGGCCAGGCCGGAGCCTTACCGCCGATTCAGCCGGAACAGATTCTGATGCTGCTGACGCTGGTCGCCCTGCTGGCCGGCGCCATGCAGTTTCTCTTCGGGGTCATCGGCGGCGGCACCCTGATCAAGTATATCCCCTATCCTGTGGTGGCCGGTTACTTGAGCGGCGTGGGGCTGCTGATTCTCCTGGGTCAGCTTCCCAAACTCCTGGGACTGCAGAAAGGCACGGGCTTGTGGGACGGACTGGTGGCCCCCTCGACCTGGAGTCAGTTCGACCTCGGCGTGGGACTCGTGACGATCGGGGTGATGCTCCTGGCGCCGAAGGTCACTCGGATCGTGCCGGGTCCCATCCTGGGGCTCGCCGGCGGGATGGCGGCCTATTTCAGCCTGGGGCTGTGGCACCACGAGTTGTGGACCCTGTCCGGGAATGCCCACGTCATCGGGCCGATCGGCGGAACCGGCGGCTCGCCGCTGGCGGCCATCACGGGCCATTGGAGCGCGATCGGCCGGTTGAGCCCGAGCGATCTGCAGTTGGCGCTGATGCCCGCCTTGACGCTCGCCGTCCTGCTGTCCGTCGACACCCTCAAGACCTGCGTGGTGGTGGATGCGTTGACCAGGAGCCGGCACCGGTCCAACCGAGAACTGGCGGCGCAGGGCCTGGGCAATCTGGCGTCGGCTGTCACCGGCGGCATCCCCGGCTCCGGCGTCATGGGAGCGACGCTGGTCAACATCAACAGCGGCGGACAGACCCGCTTGTCGGGCATCCTCGAGGGAACCTTTGCCCTGGCCGTCCTGTTGTTTCTAGGCTGGCTTGTGGCCTGGATTCCGGTCGCCGGCCTGGCCGGCATTCTGATCGTGGTCGCCTCCCGGATGGTCGATCGGGACAGCGTGCGCCTGCTCGGGCAGAAGTCCACGATCCTCGATTTTGGGGTCATCGCCGCCGTCGTGGTGACGGCCGTCAGCGTCAACCTCATCGCCGCCGCCGGCGTCGGGGTGGGATTGGCGGTCATGCTGTTTCTCCGCGAGCAGATTCGCGGGACGGTCGTCCGCCGCAAGACCTCCGGCGGCCAGACGTTTTCCAAGCTGCGCCGGCTTCCGGAACAGGCGGCGGTCCTCGAGCAACAGGGCGACAGGACGGCGATCTATGAATTGCAGGGGAGTCTGTTCTTCGGGACCGCCGATCAGCTGTTCACGCAGCTGGAATCAGACCTGAAGCGCAAGACCTACGTCGTCCTCGACATGCGCCGCGTCCAATCCGTGGATTTCACGGCCGCGCATCTGCTGGAGCAGATCGAGGCGCGGCTTGCCGAACACAAGGGACGCCTCCTGCTCGCCAATCTCCCTCCCAGCCTGCCTACGGGCCAAGACCTGCAGAAGTACTTCGACCAGGTGGGACTGGTCAAACCCTCCCGCAACGTCCGGATCTTCAACGAATTGGATGACGCCCTGGAGTGGATCGAGGACCGGATTCTGGAGGAGGCGCATCTGCTCCAGACCGGACCGGGAGCGCCGCTCGCACTGGCCGAGATCGACCTGTTCAAGGGCTTCGATGCCGACACGTTGACGGCTCTCGACGCCTGCGCCATGGAACGAACGGTCGAGGCGGGGCGGACGATCTTCAATCAGGGCGACGAGGGGGACGAGTTGTTTCTGGTCAGGAAGGGAAGCGTCCGGATCATCCTCCCCCTGGAGGGGGGCAAGTCTCACCACCTCGCGACGTTCGGCAAGGGGGATTTCTTCGGAGACATGGCATTTCTCGACCGCGGCCTGCGGTCGGCCGCGGCGGTCGCGACGACCGCCACGGATCTGTACGTCCTGTCCCGCAGCCGCTTCGACGCCGCGGCCACGGACCATCCGATGGTGGGCCGGAAAACCTTCGCCCGCCTGGCCCGCGCGCTGGCGATCCGGCTGCGGCAAACCGATGCCGAGCTCCGCGCCCTCGAAGAAGCGTGAGCAGAATCGTGACCGGTGCCGCTACTTGGCCGTCTCCAGGGCCTTTGCAATCGTCTGCACGACTTTGACGCGGGCATAGTGCTTGTCGTTGGCCTCCACCACCGTCCAGGGCGCCCAGGTGGTGCTGGTCTTCTCCAGCATCTCCTCCACCGCTTCGTAGTACCGATCCCACTTCGCGCGGTTCCGCCAATCTTCCTCGGTGAGCTTGTAGGAACGGAAGGGGTCCAGCTCTCGAGCCTTGAACCGGCGCAACTGCTCGTCCTGGTCGATATGCAGCCAGAACTTGACCACGACCGTTCCGAAATTGACGAGCTGCCACTCGAATTCGTTGATCTCCCGATAGGCCCGCTTCCATTCCTGCTCGGTGCAGAACCCCTCCACCCGCTCCACCAACACGCGTCCGTAGTGGGACCGGTCGAAGATGGCCAGCTGGCCCTGTGGCGCCAGGGCTTTCCAGAACCGCCAGAGATGGTGATGATGGGCCTCCGCTCCGGCCGGAGCCCCGAAGGTATTCACGTTGAACCCGCGCGGGTCGAGCGTTTCGGTCACCCGCTTGATGCTCCCTCCCTTGCCGGCCGAATCCCAGCCCTCGAAGACGGCCAAGGCCATTCGCTTTTCGTTGAACAAGCGCAGGGATTCGTTCCGGAGCCGCACCTGCCAACTCTTGATCTCGCCCCAGTATTTCTTTTCAGGCAGTTTTTTCCCGAGATCGACCCGTTCGAGCATCTCTCTTCTCCTTTGCCGATGCGGCCGGCTTAGCCCCCCGCCGAGCGCGCGCTTCACGAGACAGTTGGCTGCGCCCGATTTCCACTCCATGAGCCTTCCGCCAGGCCAGCGCCTCTTCCATCGCCTTCACCAACGTTTCAAAGACCTTGATTTCTGAAAATCGGCCGTCCGTCGCCTCGACGATGGTCCATGGCGCGTAGGGCGCATCCGTCTTGGCCAGCATTTCTTCGGTCGCGAGGAGGTACTTGTCGTAATCCCGATGGTGTTGCCAGTCCCACTTGGTGACCCGCCAGCTCTCGAATTTGTCCTTCTCCAGCTTCAGGAACCGGCGCTTCTGCTCTTTCTTCGAGATGTGCAGAAAGAATTTGACCATGACCGCCCCGTCCTCGGCCAGCTGTCGCTCGAACTGGCTGATCTCCTCGAAAGCCCGCTGCCAGACTTTCTTCGGCACCATCTTGGCAACCCGTTCGACCAGCACCCGGCCGTACCAAGAGCGGTCAAACAAGGCGATCTCACCGTCTTGCGGGAGGTGGACCCAGTAGCGCCAGAGAAACGGCTTGGCCTCTTCTTCGCTCGTGGGAGGGCGGGCCGGGTGGACCTTGAACCCGCGCGGATCCAGCCTTTCGAGGAGCCGCGAGATGATCCGCCCCTTGCCCGCCGCGTCCCACCCCTCGAACACGATGACGGTGGGAATCTCCGCCGCCTTGCATTGATACTGCAGAAGACGGAGCTTCTCGCGGAGCGGCGGCGCTTTCTTCTTGTAGCCATCTTTGGCCAACGAATGGGCCAGGTCGATCGTCTCCAGCATAGGGTCTCCGTGTTCGGTTAGGCGCGACGCTCGCCCGCGGGGCCGGATGCGGGCGCGGCCGTCAGATACTCGACGCAGGCATTCAACGAGGCGAGCTTCGGATAGTCCGCCTCCGGAATCTCCACCTGCAGGGCTTCGTGCAAAGCGATCACGAAGTTCAGAAAGTCCATGGAGTCGATATCCAGTTGCTCCCGGAAGCTCACGTCGGGCTTGAGCGAGGGCAAGTCCGCTTCCGGCGCGATCTCCCCCAGGATACGGAGGGCGATGCGTTTCACGTCTTCGGCGGTCAGTGGGGAACTCATAGGCGGCTCGGCTCCTGTAAGAGGCGATCAACCGCGGCCAGAAAAAGGCCGCCGCGATGGCCGTCGGTCACCCGGTGGTCGGCGGACAGCGTCGCGGTGACCACCGGCCTGGCCTCGACCCGGCTTTCGGCGACCCAGGGCCGCTCCACGACTTTGCCGAATCCTACCAGCGCCACCTGCGGGGGATAGATGACGCCGAAGACGGTCTCGACGCCTTGTTCCCCGAGGCTGGTCACCGTGATCGTCGGGTCGGACAGTTCGGAACTGCGCAAGGTGCCGGCGCGCGCCCGTTTCACGAGATCGCGGAAGTTGCGCATCAGCTCGTCCAGACTTTGACGATCCGCGTCGTGGAGGGCCGGCGCCACCAAACCACCGCCCCGGAGAGAAATCGCCACGCCCACGTGGATGCCTTGGCTCGGCGCCGCTTGCCCTTCTTTCCAGACCGCATTCAGCTCCGGCACTTCCCGCAAGGCCAGGGCGACGGCTTTGATCAGCAACACCCCATAGAGAAGCCGGTCCGTGACGGCCCGCTTCCGATTTTCGTCAGTCAGCCAGGTCATCGCCCGGCTCATATCGATGGTGTTGCCCAGGTAGTAGTGGGGGATCTCCCGTTTGGAGCGGGCCATGGCCGCGGCAATGGCCTGCCTCATCCGTCCCATTCGGTCCAAGCCCGCTTCCGGCTCGGCCGGCGGGACAGGCTTCGCCGAGGCCCGTTCGATATCCTCCCGCGTAATCGCGCTCTCCGGCCCTGTGCCGCGCACCTTGGCCGGGTCCACGCCAAGCTGGGCTGCTAACTGTTTGGCGGAAGGGGAAATCTTCATGCGGCTCGGCTCGACTGCCGGAAGCGGGGAGGGCGGAGCCGCGCGAACCGGAGACGGAGGCGGCACCGGGACTTCGCCTGTCGTGGGAGGCGGGAGCGGGGCAGCAACCGACGCCGAAGCCGGCTGGCCTTCCTCCCGGATGATGGCCATCACTGTGCCGACCGGCACTTGTTCGCCCGGCTGTACCAGGAGTTTTTCGATCATGCCGCTGGCGAAGACTTCGACGTCGATGGCCGCCTTGTCGGTTTCCACTTCGGCGATGACCTCGCCACGGGTCACCCGATCACCAGGCTTTTTCTTCCAGGCGACCAACGTGCCGGCGCTCATGTCGGCCCCCAGCGTGGGCATCACAAACTCAGCCATGCAGCGTCACCATGTCCGGCAAGATTCTCACTTCGCGAGGAGCATTTTCAACGAAATCAGAAGCATCGCCACTCCGAAGATTCGTTCCAACATGACGTTGGGAATGCCGATAGCCAATTTCGCACCCAACAGGCCCCCTAGGAAAAACCCCGCGCAGATCAGCAGGGCGACTTCGAAATTCACATATCCGCTTTTATAATAAGTCCAGGCGGCCGGCAGCCCAATGGGCGGAACCAAGAGAGCCAACGTCGTCCCTTGGGCCTCATGCTGCGAGAAACCAAAGAGGAAGATTAATAAAGGAACGATCACCACCCCTCCTCCAACGCCGATCAGCCCGCTCAGGATGCCGGCCGTGACTCCCAGAATCACAAAGAGCAACTCATTAGGCATAGGGTGTCCCCCTCATATTCACGCGGCAGCTCAGCATGAACATCTGGAATTCAACCATGGGACTTCACCGACTGCTGGACAGCATGCACGATCGCCGCGACGTTGGGCAGCGCCGCATCCTCCAGATGTTTGGGGTAGGGGATCGGAACCTCCGCGCTACAGACGCGCGCCACCGGTCCGTCCAACTCGTAGAACCCGCCCTCCATGATCTGCGCGCTGATTTCGGCCGCGAAGCTGCCGGTCCGCCAGCCCTCGTCCACGATCAGGGCCCGGTGAGTCTTGGCGACCGAGGTCAGGATCGTCGGCGTGTCCAGCGGGCGCAACGATCGCAGATCAATGACCTCGGCGTCGATGCCCTCGCCGGCCAGTCGGTCGGCCGCGTCCATCGCTTTCCAGAGCGACCCGCCGAAGGTGATCACGGTGACATCGCGCCCCGACCGGCGCACGGCCGCCCGGGTCAGCTCCACCGCCGCCGATTCGTCCAATTCCCCCTCGGTGGGATAGAGATAGGCATGCTCGAAGATAAACACCGGGTCCGGTTCCTTGAGCGCGGCCAGCAACATGCCTTTTGCATCGGTCACGGTCGCCGGGGTCACCACCTTGATCCCGGGAATATGCGCATACCAGCCCTCCAGACTGTGGGAATGTTGCGCCGCCACCTGACGGCCCCCTCCGGTGGCCATGCGCACCACGAGGGGCACGCTGAACTGCCCGCCGGACATGTGCCGGATCGTCGCCGCGTTGTTGACGATCTGATCCAGGGCCAGCAGGCTGAAATTGACGGTCATGACTTCCACGACGGGCCGCATACCGCCGAGGGCTGCGCCGATGCCGGCCCCGACGAAAGCGGACTCCGAGAGAGGCGTGTCGCGGATGCGCTCGGGGCCGAATTCCTCCAGCAGGCCGCGGCTGCAGGCATAGGCCCCACCGTAGCGACCGACATCCTCGCCCATCAGAAAGACCCGCGGGTCGCCGAGCAGCGCCTCGCGCAACCCGGCCCGCACCGCCTCGCGATAGGTGATCTTCGTCATCGCGTCACGCCCTGATCTTCATGACACAGGCCAACATACACCGGCGCTTCGTCTTGGGCCTAGGTTACAGGCCCTCGCGCATGTTCCTTATGCGCCTTCAGATGGTCCTCGCAGGCTTGCTGACAGGACGCAATCGAGGCCTTGATGCGGTTGACCTTCTCCGCCATCTCTTCTTCCGCCTTTTGCGCGTAATCCTTCAAGGTGGCTCTGGTTTCCCGCCCCGACTTGGGAGCCAAGAGCAGACCCGCAGCCGCGCCGATGAGCACGCCGCCCAAAAACGCCACGATCAGCCCCTCCACATTGCCGTCTTCTCTCTCCATGATGCTTCCTCCTTGTAAACGCCTCACTGTCCTACTTCAAAATGGTGTACACATACTTCGTCAGGTCTTCGACCGGCTCCCAGGGTCCCGCCTCCGCCTCCGCCACAGCCGCGGCGATCTCCGCGGCAATATCCTCCTCCATGGCCGCCAGGTCCTCGGAGGTCAGACACTTCCATTCCCGCAGTTGCCCTTCGAAGATCGAGATCGGATCGCGCTGCTTCCACTGCGCGACCTCCTCTTTTGTGCGGTAGAGTTCCGCGTCGTACATCGAATGGGCGCGAAACCGATAGGTGCGATATTCCAGCAAGGACGGACCGTTGCCGCCGCGCACCGATTCGGCGGCCCGTTTGGTCGCCTCCTCAACGGCCAGCACATCCATGCCGTCCACGGCCTCGGCGGGGACCCCCTCGGCTTGCGCCTTGAGCGTGATGTCCGGTTGGGCCTGATGGCGCGACAAGGCGGTTCCCATCGCATACAGATTGTTCTCGCAGAGAAACAGCACCGGCAGCTTCCACAGCGCCGCCAGGTTGAGCGATTCGTGGAACTCGCCTTCCGCCACCGCTCCATCCCCGAAGAAACAGGCGGTCACGCGGGCCTTGCCTTGCAGTTTGTCGGCCAAGGCCAGCCCGACCGCCACCGGCAACCCGCCGCCCACAATGGCCATCCCGCCGTAAAAGCGGCGCGAGGCATCGAAGAAGTGCATGGAGCCGCCTCGGCCCCTGGCGCAGCCGTTGGCCTTGCCGTAGAGCTCCGCCATCAAGGAGCCGGCCGGCGTGCCGCGCAGGAGCGCCTGGCCATGTTCCCGATAAGTCGCCACAAGGGCGTCCTCTTGCGTGAGCGCCTGCATCGCTCCCACCGCCACCGCCTCTTCGCCGATGTAGAGGTGGAGAAAGCCGCGAATCTTGCCGAGGCTGTAGAGTTCCGCCGCCTTTTCCTCGAAGCGGCGAATGCGGAGCATCTGCCGCAACAACTTCAAGGCATGCGCACGTTCAACCGCGAGACTCATAGGCACTCCCTTGCACGCACACGACGCGGAGAGGAGGTGACGGGGAGACGCGGGGATTCGTCCCTTTTATGCCGCCGCATCGCCATGTCTCCGCGTCTCCCCATCGTCCCCTCTTACGCTTCCAGCGTCGAGGTGTCTCCCTCGGGCAAGCCCAGTTCACGGGCCTTGAGCAACCGACGCATGATCTTTCCGCTACGGGTCTTGGGGAGGGAGGGAAGAAACTCAATCTCTTTCGGCGCCACCACCGCGCCGAGCCTGGCCCTGGCAAAGCCCAGTAATTCCCGCTGCAGGTCATGGGAGGGCTGGTAGCCGTCCCTGAGCGACACGAAGGCCTTGACCGTTTCCAGCGCGACCGGGTCCGGCTTGCCGATCACGCCCGCTTCGGCCACCGCCTTGTGTTCGAGCAGCACGCTCTCGACCTCGAACGGCCCGATCAGATGACCGGAGGTTTTGATGACATCGTCCGCCCGGCCGACGAACCAAAAATACCCGTCCTTATCACGCTTGGCCAGGTCGCCGGTCAGGTACCACCCGCCGGCGAAACATTTCTGGTACCGCTCCGGCTCGTTCCAGTAGGCCCGGAACATCGAGGGCCAGCCGGGCCGCAAGGCCAGCTCCCCTTGGACCGCCGGCTCCTGCACGACCTCGATCGTCCCCTCGGAGGTCTTGCGCACGATCGCCGCCTCGATTCCCGGGAGGGGACGCCCCATGGAGCCGGGCCGGACGTCCATCGCCGCGTAGTTGGCGACCATGATCCCGCCCGTCTCGGTCTGCCACCAGTTGTCGTGGAACGGTCTCCCGAAGGCCTGCTGACCCCAGACGACCGCCTCCGGGTTCAGCGGCTCGCCCACGCTGGCCAGGAACCGCAATGGCCGCAGATCGTACTTGCGGACCGGCTCCAGGCCCGCCTTCATCATCATGCGGATGGCCGTGGGGGCCGTGTACCAGACCGTCACGCGCTGATCCTGCAAGATACGGTACCACCGTTCGGCCTCGAACTCGGCCTCGTCTACGATGCTCGTGATGCCGTTCGTCAACGGAGCGATGATGCCGTAGGAGGTGCCGGTCACCCAGCCCGGGTCGGCGGTGCACCAGAAGATATCCTCTTTGTGAAAGTCGAGCGCCAGCTTGCCGGTCATGTGATGGGCCACCACCGCCTGGTGCACGTGCACCGCTCCCTTGGGCGTGCCGGTCGTTCCGCTGGTGAAATGCAACAGCGCCATGTCCTCAGGATCGGTGGGCCCGATCGCAAAGCGATCGCCGACCTCCGCCATCAGCCAGTAATAGTCTTTCGTTCCCGGCACGTCCGTCGGCTTGTGGGCGTCTCCGACGAGCAGCACGTCTTGGAGATGGGGGAGGGACGCCCGCAACCCGGCTATTTTCCGCTGGTAGAGCGACTCGGTGGTCACGAGGACTTTCG
The DNA here is from genome assembly GCA_004296885.1 of Nitrospirota bacterium. Taxonomy (NCBI): domain Bacteria; kingdom Pseudomonadati; phylum Nitrospirota; species Nitrospirota bacterium. The sequence continues at coordinate 45,541 of SCVN01000018.1, forward strand.
CCTGACCGAGGGCCAACCTGGCGCGGATCGGCTCCGGGCCGAAGGCCGAAAAGAGCGGGCAGAAGACGCTGCGGTTTTTGAGCGTGCCCAGCGCGGTAATGTAAAGTTCTGGGATGCGGCCGGCCAAGACATAGACCCGGTCCCCTTTGACCACGCCGAGCCGCTGCAGGACGTTGGCAAACCGGTTTGTCAGTTCTTCCAGCCGACCGTACGTGTAGTCGCGGACTTCCCCGTTCTTGCCGAGCCAGCGCAACGCCACATGGTCCCGCCGGGGACCGGCCGCGTGACGATCCACCGCTTCATGCGCGATGTTGAGGCCCTGCCCGCCCGGAAGCCCGTCGAGATCCTGTCGCGCCCGTCCCCAGGAAAAGTGCGCCCGCGCCTCCCCATACTCGCTGAGGTTCGGCACCACTTCCCAGTCGCGCCTCGATTTGACGATCGGTTCCCAGGACACAGGCTCATTCCTCACTTACCCTCTGTTGGTGCAAAGGCCAGACCAAAGGAGAGTCGGCCTGCTTCCGGCAGGCGCGAGAACAAATCCTCAAGAAATCAGACCGATGGGCGCAGTCGTCCCACAGCCCTCCATCGGCCTGTAGCATTATTCATCAAGCCGGAGAACAGGTACGGGGAGAATCGCGTCAGGCCTTTACTCCTGCCGCCCCTCCTCGCAGGCCGTGGCCGGTTACCAGCAACCAGGTGCGCGAAATCATAGCGCTTCCAGGCGTAGCAAGATGCAAGTGACTGCGCACAGTTCTTGCCTTTTGAAGCGATCGCCACAAGACGAGGAACCATGCCATGGATCAGACCAAGGTGCTCATCATGGGGGCGGCCGGGAGGGACTTTCACAATTTCAACGTCCGGTTCCGCCAAGACCCCCAGTACCGGGTCATCGCCTTCACCGCCGCGCAAATTCCGAATATTGCCGAGCGGCTCTATCCGCCGGTCCTGGCCGGCCCCCTCTACCCGAAGGGCATCCCGATCCACGCCGAGGCGGAATTGGAATCCTTGATCGAGACACATCAGGCAGACCGGGTGGTCTTCGCCTACAGCGACGTGTCGCACGAAACCGTCATGCACAAGGCCTCGCAAGTCATGGCCCAGGGAGCGGACTTTTGGTTTCTCGGTCCGCGCGCAACGATGCTGGCCTCCAGCAAGCCGGTGGTCTCGGTCTGTGCAGTCAGGACCGGCTGCGGCAAAAGCCCGGCGGCCCGCAAGATCGCGGCCATTCTCCGCAGCGAGGGGCTCCGTGTGGCGGTCGTCCGCCATCCCATGCCCTACGGCGACCTGGCCAAACAGGCCGTGCAACGTTTCGCCAGCCTCGAAGATTTGACTCGCGCCGCTTGCACGATCGAAGAGATGGAAGAGTATGAACCCCATATCGCAAACGGCATCCCCGTCTATGCCGGCGTGGACTATGAACGCATCTTGCGTCACGCAGAAGCGGACGCCGATGTGATCCTCTGGGACGGAGGCAACAACGATTGGCCTTTTTTCGCCTCAGACCTGGAGATGGTCCTGATGGACCCGCACCGGGCCGGGCATGAACGGCGCTACTTTCCCGGCGAGGTCAATTTGCGCCGGGCGCAGGTCATGGTCCTGACCAAACTGGACAGCGCCAGCCCGGAGCAGATCGGGGCTCTGCGCGAGAGCCTCCACCGGGAGAATCCGGCCGCTGCCGTGATCGAGTGCACCATGCCCGTGTCGGTGACCGATCCGGCGACAGTCTGCGGGAAGCGGGTCCTGGTCGTGGAGGATGGCCCGACGCTCACCCACGGAGGCATGAGCTTTGGGGCCGGGACGCTCGCGGCCAGAAAATGGGGCGCCTGCGAACTTGTGGACCCGCGACCTTGGGCCGTCGGGTCGATTCGCCAAACCTTTGCCGATTACCCGCATATCGGCCCCTTGCTCCCGGCCATGGGCTACGGGCCCCAGCAGATACGAGAGCTCGAAGAGACGATCGGACGAGTCGCGTGCGATCTGGTATTGATCGCCACCCCGGCGGACCTGCGGCGCGTGATTCAGATCGCGCAGCCCACCGTGCGGGTGACCTATGAGCTGCAAGAAGTCGGCGGCCTGACGTTTCGCGATGTCGTGCGAGGATTCCTGCAGAAGGTCAAGGCCCATGCCTGAGAGGATTCTGGTCGCACTGGGCGGCAATGCCTTGGTGAAAACCGGGCAACGGGGAACGCTCGACGAGCAAACGGCCAACCTGCCATCGGCTTTGGCCGGAGTCGCCGAGCTGATCCGGCGCGGGCATCAAGTGGTTCTTACGCACGGGAACGGCCCGCAAGTCGGACACATTCTGCTCCGTGCCGAAGCAGCGCGCGGGCAGGCCTATGACCTGCCGCTGGATGTCTGCGTCGCGCAGTCGCAAGGAGAAACCGGCTACGTGATCCAGCAATGCCTGCAGAACCTCTTGCGGCAACGCGGGATCGGCGATCATCCGGTTGCGGCCGTCATCACCAGAACGCTCGTCGATCCGGACGATCCGCGGATGGTGCATCCCGCCAAGCCTGTCGGCCCCTTCTATACGAAGGAGCAAGCCGAACGATGGCGCGGGCCGGGATGGCAGATCGCTGAAGACGCGCACCGGGGCTATCGGCGGGTGGTGCCCTCGCCCCTCCCGATCGGGATCGTCGAAGCCTCGGTTGTCCGTCGGCTCGTTGAGGCCGGCGTCATCGTCATCGCCGCCGGCGGCGGGGGCATTCCGGTCCGTCGGGAACGTGACGGCACGCTGGTCGGGGTCGAGGCCGTCGTGGACAAGGACTGGGCATCAAGCCGCCTGGCCATGGAGCTTGGGCTCGACAAAATTCTTGACCTGACCGCGGTGGAGCAGGTCATGCTGGATTTCGGGACGCCGAAGGAACGGCCCCTCGCCGCCCTGACGGTACAGGAGGCCCGGGCCTATCTGGCCGAAGGCCACTTTGCGCCCGGCAGCATGGGACCCAAGATCGAGGCTGCCGTGCAGTTTCTGGAACAGGGCGGGCGGGAGGTCATCATCACCAGTCCGGAGAACGCGCTGGCCGCGTTCGACGGCTCGGCCGGGACGCACCTGTACCCGACCCGGGGGGACAAACCATGAAACAGAAGACATCCTTCAAGAACATGCCGAAACGCCAGGCCAAGCAATTCGCCGAACTCAAGCAGGCGAGCGAACGGGAGCGGATCGTCAAGAAGAAGACCCGCCCACAGGCTCCGGGCCGATGAGCGATTGCCATGCCGGTCCATAACGCCGATATCGCCGCCAAGTTGGACGAGATCGCCGACTTGCTGGAAATCGAGGACGCCAATCCATTCCGTATTCGCGCCTACCGCAACGCGGCGCGCACCCTGCGCGACTTGAGCCGCGAGGTGACCAGCCTGCTGGCCCAAGGCGAGGACCTGACCGAGCTGCCCGGCATCGGCAAGGACCTGGCCGGCAAGATCGAGGACATCGTCAAGACCGGCACCACCGCCATGCTCGACGAGCACCGGAGAGCCGTGCCGCCCACGCTCACCGAACTGCTCAAGATTCCGGGGCTCGGCCCCAAGCGGGTCAAGACGCTCAGCCGTGCGCTCGGCATTCGGACGCTCAAGGACTTGCATCACGCCGCCCGTGCCGGCCGCATCAACGCGCTGGCAGGATTCGGCGAAAAACTGGAGCGGCAGATTCTGCACGAACTGGAGGCGCGGGCCGGCGCCGAGGCCCGGTTCAAGCTTGCCACGGCGGCCCAGTATGCCGAGGCGCTGGTGGCCTACCTCAAGGACTCGCCGGGCATCGGCCGGGTCGTGGCGGCCGGCAGCTATCGACGGGGCAGAGAGACGATCGGCGATCTGGACATCCTGGCGACGGCCCGCGCCGACAGCCCGGTGATGGACCGGTTCGTCTCCTACGACGAAGTGGAAGAAGTACTGGCCCGCGGTGGCACCAGGGCCACCGTCCGTCTCGCTTGCAACCTGCACGTGGACTTGCGGGTGGTCGGCGAGGAGAGCTATGGAGCCGCGCTCCAGTATTTCACGGGGAGCAAAGCGCACAACATCGTGCTGCGCCAGCTGGCGCAGCAACGGGGACTCAAGGTCAACGAATACGGGGTCTTCAAAGGAGAGCAGTACGTGGCGGGGCAGACGGAGGAATCCGTCTATGCCGCGGTGGGGCTGCCCTGGATTCCGCCGGAGCTGCGGGAAAATCGCGGCGAGTTCGACGCGGCACGGGAGGGTCGGCTCCCGCAGCTCGTGCAGCTCGGCGACCTACGAGGCGACCTGCATGCCCACACCAACGCGACGGACGGCCGGAACAGCCTCAGGGAGATGGCCCGGGCGGCTCGCGAGCGCGGCTTCGAATACCTGGCGGTGTGCGACCATTCCCGACGACTCACCATGACGCACGGCCTGGACGCCAAACGGTTGCTGGCCCAACTGGACGCGATCGACCGGCTGAACGAGACCCGACCGGGCATTACCCTGCTCAAGGGGATCGAGGTGGACATTCTGGAGGATGGCCGGCTGGACCTGCCGGACGGCGTGCTCGGCCGGCTGGACTTGGTCGTGGCCGCCGTGCACAGCCACTTCAACCTGCCGCGCGAGCGGCAGACCGAGCGGATTCTGCGGGCCATGGACCGGCCGCATTTCACGATCCTGGCCCATCCGAGCGGGCGCCTGATTCAGGAACGGGAACCCTACGACGTGGACCTGCCGCGCGTGATCCGACAGGCGCGCGAGCGGCAATGTTTTCTGGAAGTCAACGCGCACCCGGAGCGGCTGGATCTTGCCGATGCCTATTGCCGGATGGCGAAGGAAGAGGGAGTGCTGGTCAGCATCAACTCCGACGCCCACAGCGTGCTCGACTTCGAGCACCTTCGGTTCGGCGTCGGACAGGCCCGGCGTGGATGGCTGGAACCGGCCGATGTGCTGAACAGCAGACCGCTGAGCGCCTTGCGCCCGCTGCTCCAGCGAACGATGTAACGACCTGTCGGAAGCAACGCGCCACGGGGACGGTAGCATCGGGGGGGCCGGCACGTTCGACGAGATCGTGCTGTCCGGCATCGTCGCCGCCTATCTCGCTTGAACCGCCGGAAGGAGGCTGCCAGTCCCGACTCAGGCAAGCGCACGTCTGTGCCTCTGCCAGATCGGCTCTTCTTTTTCCTGTGTAGTCTTTCGCTACAGTTTCTCCGCCACGCTGTAGCAGGTTTTCCTGGACCGTCTCGAAAAAAGGACATCGCCGCCCGCAATACCCTTGTTTTCCAAGGAATCTCTCCCGCTGCCTGGTCGAGCCCGATGGCATTGCCCTTGCTGTAACTCAGCGAGCGCCTTGCGCCCGATCAGAGCGGCCGGCATGACCGAACCACCCAGCAGCGATGAAACCATCAGATGGAACACCTATCCGTCTTGGGGCCAGTTTGTCTGGCTCTACTTTATGAGCTTGTTGACCGCTTCGCGTGGCCTGTTGTTGCTTAAGTTCGAAATCCCTGGTTGGAGCCTGTGGCTGGGTGGAGCCGTCGCGCTGCTGGCCTGCGCCGCAGCTCTGCGCCGATGGGCCAAGTACAGCATCACCGCCAGCCGCGTGGTGGTGACCAACGGCTACACCGGTCGCGTGATCGAAACCGTGACCATACCGCACATCGAGGAGCTGACGATCCGACAAGGGCCGATGGCCCAGTGGCTGGGCATCGGCACACTCGTGATCCGAACCGCCGGCGGCGGACAGATCCGGTTGCGCGGGATCAACGATCCGGAGGTGGTGAGGAACCGACTCGAAGCCATGAGGCCGGCTGGTGCCGCCCCGGCCGACTAGCGTACCGTACCCTCATCTGATGGGGGCCTATGAAGCTGACCGCGTGGATTGATCCCTGGCGTGACGCCACCGTCGCCATCGGCCACGTGCACTCGTTTCCGGTCACAGGGCGAGGGGGGCAACCCTCCCGACGCAACTTTTTTGTGGTGATCGGCACCGGCGTCATGTTCTGGCTGAAGAACGACCCGACCAGGACTCCGTGGCTGGTGACCGCCAAACATGTCTTCCTGGATCAGGCGGAGGGTTGGGCCCCCTCCCACTTGCAGATTCGCTTCTCCTGGTTGGATGCCCAACCCGTGGATGAACACCTCGGGGTCCGGATCACCCTCAAGCAACGGGGCCGGCGACGGTGGTTGGCTCATCCGGACCCCGCCGTTGACTTGGCCTGTCTCCCGTTAGCCATCCCGCCGGAACAAGCCGGCAGGACCAGAGTGCCGACGGTGACGATGGATGACTTTGCCGCCGCCAAGGATATCTACGAAGGAGCCCCCGTGGTCGTGCTGGGCTACCCCGGTGCGGTCGGCCCGCATTTTTGGACGAGAGCGATCGTTCGTCAGGGCATCATCTCGTGGGTGTCGCCGACCCAACCGCAATCCACCCCCTTCTTGATCGACAGCAACGTGTTTCCGGGCAACAGCGGCGGGCCGGTCTTTAAGCTGCCGGCCGGAACGGACCGTCATGGACACTTCGCGGCCGGCGGAAAAGTGGCCTTGTTGGGCATCGTGACCCAGGCCAGGATTCAAAAGCTCCCGCTCACGGTAGGCGGGAAAGAGCTTGAAGTCCAGTTGAAGGGCAAGAAGCGGCCGGAAACCCCCTTTGTCCCAAGCTTCATCGGCCTCGGCGTCATCGAGCCGGCTTTCCGGGTCAAACAGTTGCTATCGGCGGCGACGCTTTCCCGGAAACACTGAGGCCCGCAGCGCACCAAGAACGGTCGGAAATGGGGGCTTCGTTATGCGGATGATGCTGTGCCATCTCACCGGCAGCCTGCGGGGCCGAACACAGTCGTTCGATACCGATGCGATCCGCGTCGGCGTCGGGGAATCCTGTCACGTCGCGTTCGACCCGGCGAAAGACCCGACAGTCTGCCCGCTCCACGCAGAGATTGCGGTCGAAGCCCATGCCCCCCTGATCCGGGACCGAAGCGGGAAGAACGCGCTCCTCATCAACGGCCAGCGAAGCTTTGAGTCCGAACTGAAAGACGGAGACCTCCTGCAGTTCGGCGAAGGCGGCCCGCTGGTGCGGTTTCGCGTCACGGCCGACGAGGGGCAGGCGAGCAAACCCTGGCGGGCCATCGTCACCGACTCCCGCGACATCGTCGTGCGCATGCCCCATCCCCGCTACCTGTCCCCCCTCTACTTGGCGCGCCACCTGCTCGCCGATATCGGACGCTATGGGTCCCCGGCCGCGAAGTTGGCCGCTATCCTGGCCATCTTGACGCCGATCGTGATCATTTTCCTGTTGGGCATCGTCGCCTACCGCCAGCACCTCGCGGCCGACACCGCCCAGCGGCGGATCGCCGACCTCATCAGCCAGCTGGAAGCCGGACAGCTCACCCGCACGGAGATGAGCCGGCGAATCGAGCAGGAACGCCAGAGCCTGGCGGATCTCCGCCGGCAACAGGAGGAGTTGGCCGCCAGGTTGACCGCCTCGCTCCAAGAGCAGCAGGCGGCCCATCGGTCCCAGCAGGAGCTCCAGACGATCCGCCGCCAGTTGAGCACGCTCGAAAACCGGCAGCGGTTCGCCGAGGACCTCGTCGCGCGGTTCGGGGGCAGCGTCGGGTTGCTGCAAGGCGGCTACGGGTTCGTGGAGCAAGGGACCGGCCGGCCACTCCGCTACCAGGGCTTCGATCAAGACGGCCATCCCTTCGTGGATCGAGAGGGCAATCCCTTGGTGACGGTCGAAGGCGAGAGCCCTCCCATCGTCATCTTCTATGCCGGCAGCGGATTCCTGGTGGACAAGGCGGGGACGATCCTGACGAACCGTCATCTCGTTCGGATGTGGGACCATTACGAACCGGCGCGGGAGATCATGGCGACGGGGTTCGAACCCCGCCTGGCCATGCTCCGCATCTTCTTCCCCGACACGGGAGCAGCCTTTGCTCTCGACATGCTCGGCGTCTCCGACACCAGCGACGTGGCCGTCCTCCGGACCGACCGGGCGCCGACCGGGTTGGCCCCGCTTCGCTTGGCTCCCGCGGACGACGCTCCGCGCGTGGGGGAGCCGCTCGTGGCGCTGAGCTACCCGGGTACTTTCGACAGCCTGATGGGACGACTGGCCAAGCCGGTGAGCGACGGGATTCTGGAGGAGGCGGGGGGCGACCCGGTCAAACTGGCCGATGCGCTCGCCAGGCGGAAACTGATCCGCCCCCTGGCCACGCAAGGGCATGTGTCCGACCTATCACCGGACACCCTCACCTTCGAAGCCGGCGCCGGCGGGGGCAGCAGCGGGGGCCCGGTCCTCGACCAAGCCGGCCGCGTGATCGCGATCAACCATGCGGCGATGCGCAAGGTCGGCGGGCTCAATGTGGGGCTGCGGACCAACCAGGCCAGAGCCTTGCTGGCGCAGTTGCGGATCGCGCTTGATCCGGACGCCGACGCAAAAGTCCGCCTGCCTCGCTGATCGCCTGGAGGGATTATGCGCATTCTACTGGCAGTCGACGCCTCGCCTGACTCCAAAAACGCGGCGGGGATGATCAAGCACCTGGCCGTGCCGCCCGATCTCCACGTGCTCAATGTGGTGGACGTGGAGGCGCTGAAGCATGCCTATGATGCGCCCGAGATGCCGGCGGGCTACTTTGAGACGTATCGTCGGGAAGTCTCGGAAGTGGCCGAGCGGGTGCTCCACGAGATGAAGGCCGAGTTGGCCCCCCATGCCAGCCACATCCGTCTGATCGCCGACACGGGCGACGCGGCGGAGAGCATCATTCAGACGGCCGAGGAGTCCCGAGCAGACCTGGTCATTCTAGGGCAGCGGGGGATGACCGCGACCCCGACCTTCCTTCTCGGAGGCGTCTCTCAAAAAGTCGCCACCTACGCTCCCTGCTCGGTGTTGATCGTGAAGGAGCCGCAACCGACGCTGGATCGCATCCTCCTGGCCCTGGATGGTTCGGAGGAATCGGCGAAGGCCGCCCAGTTTTTGGCTCGCGTGCCCTTCAATGGTCCGATGCAGGTCACGGCGGTTCTGGTCTGGCCCGGCCATCACGCCGGGCTGTTCGGACCGTCCAAGGGACTTCGCGACGTCCGATCCGCCGCAAAGACGGCGCGCATACAGGGCGACGCTCTCCTCCGCAGCACGGTGGCGCCGTTGTCAGGCAAGCCCTACGAGGTGGAAACGGAATGGCTGCAAGGAGATCCGGCCTTTTCGCTCATCGAGGCGGCGGCGCGGCATCAGGCGCAGATGATTGTCCTCGGCGCGCGGGGCATGACAGCCGTCAAACGGTTCCTGCTCGGCAGCGTCTCGCAGAAGGTGCTCGTGCACGCCCCCTGCTCGGTCCTGATCGTCCGGTGACCCGCGCGCCGAGGACGGGAGGAGCGACACACGCCGCCACGAGCCCCGACCGCGTGACGCGGGCTACTTGGACGGCACAGCTGTGCGCGGGCGCTCGATCCCTGCGGCGACCGCGCCGCCCTCCGTCCGCATGAGCGGACCGGCTTCTTCCCGGACTTCCAACACCTCGCGCGCCATCCCCACCAGGGTCATCAAGCCGAAGGGCTTCCGCAGAAATGGCCGCCCCCCTTTGAAGATGTAGAGCGATTCGAGATGTTCGTCCGAATGCCCGCTCATCAGGATGACCTTGATGCGGGGGCGCACCGCCAGGATCTGTTGCATCAGCTGGACACCGTTCATCGTGGCCGATCGAACCCCGCCGGTCCGCAATTGCAGCGTGGGCGGCGCCAGCACCAAGTCCGTAATCAGAAGATGGATCATGCCCGGATACTGCCTGCAAAGGCGCAAGGCTTGGAGACTATCGCCGGCCCGGATCACGTGAAAGCCTTCTTCTTCAAGAAAGTTCCCACACATGCGCACAATCGACGGATTGTCATCGACGAGGAGCACGGTGGACGACTCCCCGGCAGGCGCCGGAGCCTTCCGCAGGTCCGACGACGATGTTGGGCTCTCGGCTCCGAACGGTCCGTTCGCGTTCATGGCATGCCCTCCTCTACGATCTGCGCACCTCCGTCAGTCCTCCCGCCATACTCCCCGGCATGACTTGGCTCATACCCGATCAACGCCCTCGTCACGGTCTTGAGGGGCTCCGCCTCGAACACCCGCAGCTCCCGGTCCGAATCATGGGCCCCCCTGTCGCAACAACCCTGGAGGCGCGCCCCTTCCACGATCACAAGCCGCGGCGTGTGGATGTCGCCGACCAGAACGCTGGACTCCAACAGCTGCACCAGTTCGCTCGCAACGACGGTTCCCTTGACCGTTCCACGGTTGACCAACGTGCCGACATGAACCTTGCCGATCAGGACACCCTGGGCGCCGACCTCCAGCGTCCCGGCCGCCTGAATGTCCCCTTCCAGGCGGCCGTCGATCCGCACGGCACCGTCGAAGCGGCACCGGCCCTTCACTGCCAGCCCTTTCCCCACGAGCGTGCCGCTGTCCTCGGCGCCATGGATCGCGGGTTTCTTGAACCACATGGCGTCACGGCTGGTCCGGCAACTGCTGGTCCGATACGACCGTCCGGTCGCGAGGCACCGCCGGCCCGCCCGGCCCTTCGATCTGCGCCTCCAAGGATTCCGCGAGCACCCGCAACCATGATCGCCGACGGTTCAACGGCTGACCGCACATGAGGCAGAAACCCGTGCGGCTTTCCAGTTCGCAGCCGCACAGCAGACAACCCTTGAACCGCCAGAAGTACATCATGGACTTCCCTCGCAAATGCTTGTCTCGACTTGCACGATGTCCCCTCGGAAATGAGCAAGGTCGGTGCCGAAACGCGCGGGTGTCTAAAATCGAGCGAGTTCCGGTCGGTTATCTAACTCGCAGCCTATTCGCGGGGAAAAGCGATCGCAGGACAGACCCTACACCGGCTTCAGCCACGTGCAGATAACTTGTTGATGATCCTTGAGATTGGATTGAATGCAAGAACCTACACCGAGATGCATAAATGCATCGGACCAGGCGAAGGCTTACAACTCTGTCGGCTCCGGCTCTGATGCCTGCGGCCGGCCATCCGCCGGCGCCGCCTTCGTATCTCCCGGATGCAGACCGTGCTTCCGCAGCAACTTGTAGAAGTCGGCTCGGTAGCGTCCGGCGATCTGCGCCGCGCGCGAGATATTGCCGCCCGAGGCCTGCAGGATCTCCTTGAGGTACCGTAGCTCGAATTCCCCTCTCGCCTCCGTCAGCGGTTTCAACCGGCCTTCGGACGAGACGGGAACAGCGGGCAGCAGGTCCGCCGTGATCATGTTTTGCATGGCCATAATCACGGCCTTTTCCACCGCGTTCTCCAGCTCACGGACATTACCGGGCCATGGCTGCAGCATCAGCTGGTGCATCGCCTCCGGCAGGAATCCCCGCACGTCCTTGTTCGATCGTCCGGCGCTTTGACGGAGAAAATGCTGCGCCAGCGCGGGAATGTCATCCCGTCGCTCGCGGAGCGGAGGCACGGTGATCGGCACCACCTGGATGCGGTAAAAGAGATCCTCTCGGAACGTCCCCGCTTTCACGGCCTGGGCCAAATCCCGATTGGTCGCCGTGATGATGCGGACATCCACTTTGGTGGGGTGCAGCCCCCCGACCTCCTGCACTTCCCGCTCCTGCAACGCCCGCAGGAGCTTCACCTGCACGGCCAGCGGCGTCTCGCCGATTTCATCGAGAAACAGCGTGCCCCGTTCGGCGCTCTGGAACAGCCCGCGCTTCGCATGCTGCGCGCCGGTGAAGGCGCCCTTCGCGTGCCCGAACAGTTCGCTCTCGATGAGGCTCTCTGGAATGGCCCCGCAGTTGATGGCGACGAAAGGGCCCTTGGCCCGCCGGCTGTTGCAATGGATGACGCGCGCGATGACTTCCTTGCCGGTGCCGGTCTCGCCGGAGAGCGAGATGGTCGCATCCGTGTCGGCGACGCGCGCGACCTGTTGCAGCAACTCCTGCATGGACGGGCTCCGCGCGACCACGTTCTCGAGCCCGTAGAGCTCCTTGACCAGCAACTTGAGCCGCTGGATTTCCCGGCTCATCCGCCGCTGCGCCAGGGCTTTCTCGACGTGCACGGCAAATTCCTTGTCGTCGAACGGCTTTGTGAGGTAGCCGCACGCGCCTTTCTGCATGGCTTCCACGGCGTTGGGAATGCTTCCATGGGCGGTGAGGATCAACACCGGCAGCTCGGGGTGGAGCTGGCGCAGCTCCTCCATCAAGGCCAGCCCGTCCCGGCCGCCGAGGCGCAGGTCGGTAATGGCCAGATCGTAGACATCGCGGCGCGCTTCGGCGAGCGCCGTGTCCGCGTCGGTGCAGGCCGTAATGCCAAATCCCATCGCCGTCAGGCGGATCTTGAGCAGATGGAGCAAGCCTTCGTCGTCATCCACCAGCAATATGCGTTCGCCTTCCATCGTCGCGCCTTTCGTCTGCACGCTACGGCTGCGCGTCCTTCCCGGAAGCCGGAGGGATCCGTCCCGGGGCCGGTTTCGGCCTCCGCTTTTCTTTGTCCTTCATTTCCTGATCGATCCGTTTCAACGCGTCGAGTTGCCTGGTCAGCTCCTCGATCTGCTTGTCCCTGGCCTTGAGCCCTCGCTGCAATGTCCGGATCGCCGGCCCGTCCAATTCCTGCGACAGCTGCTGGATCGCCAGTTCCCGGTCGAGCACGTCCCGGACCAGCTGCTCGGTCATCCTCGCCAACGGCCCCGACCAGGCGCCGCCGGAGGGTTGCTCCTTGAGCACGTGCAGCCAGACCCGGCTGGACGAGGCGAGGCGGCTGTCGGGGGAGGCGGCGACGACCTGCTGAAACTGCCGGACCGCTGCTTCCCGGTTTTCATAGAGCGCAACCAGCGCGCGAGTGAAATGGACCCGGTCACAGGTCTGGCGCTCGGCGCAGGTGCCGAGTTGGGTCTCGTGCGCCTGCACGAGACTCTGGTAGCGCGACAGGTCGGCGGCATCCGGCATGAAGAACGGCGAGGTCGGGCTGACCGCGGGCGCGCAGGCGCTGAGGCTCGCGAGCGCCAGCAGCGCTCCGCCGGCCCATGTTCCCTTGCGCATCATGCCATGTCTCCCGGCCGGCGGAGCGGCAACAGGAAGCAGGCGACCGTTCCCTTGCCGACCTCGCTCTCGATCCAGACCCGCCCCCCATGCGCCTCGATGACTTTCTTCGCCAGCGCCAATCCAAGTCCGCTCCCGGCCACCGCATGCTTTTCCTGCCGGCGGCCCTGGTAGAACCGTTCGAAGACGTGTGGCAAGTCTTCCGGCGGAATGCCCGGGCCTGCATCCGAGACGGAGAGACCTGCGTTGCCCATACGCTCGTCCGGTTCCACCCGAACCTGGACCGTCGCCCCCTCCGGGCTGAACTTGAGGGCATTGGAGAGGAGGTTGTCCACCACCTGTTCGATCCGTGCGGCATCCATCGTCACCCACAGCCCGCCGGGCGGCGCGTCGACCAGGACCTGGATACGCCGGCCTTCCGCCAGCAGGCGGGTTTTCCGCACCGATTGTTCCACGGTCCGCGTCAGGTCGGCGCGCGCCAGCCGGTATTCCATCAATCCAGCTTCCATCTTCGAGAGATCCAACAGCGTCGAGATCAGATGCATCAACCGCTGGCTGCTGTCCCGCATGATTTGCAGCGTTTCTCGTTGCGCCCGGTCCAGGGGACCGGGGATTTCATCCAGCAACAGCTGCGTTCCTTCCCGAATGGACGCCAGGGGCGTGCGCAATTCGTGGGAGATGTGGGCCAGAAATTCGGCCTTCATCTCGTCCAGTTCCTGAAGTTTTGCGCCCATCCAATTGACCGTTTCGACCAGTTCGCGCAGGTCGCTGGGCACCTCGACGCTGACCGACCTTCCGAAGTGCCCCTGGCCGATGCGTCGGATGTGCTCCTGGATACGACGCAAGGGACGCAAAATGCTGAGGCTCGCGATCGCCGCGAACGCAAAGCCCAGCACGATGGCGGCCATCAGCAGCTTCCGCATCATGGCCTCGGCCCGAGCCGAACTGGCCCGGGCTTCATTGACCAGAGTGCCCACTCGATTCTCGTGAAGCGCAATATAGGCGTCGAGTTGGTCTGTCATGTGCGTCACGTGCTCGTCGCGCTGACGCTCGTCGTCGGCCGACGGCTGAGCAAAACGGAGCGGTTGGCCTTCGATCTTGTCTCGAAACTGCTGGCGGTAATCCTGGTGCAGCCGCAGCAGATTGTCCAAAAGACCTTGGCCCTCCGGTTCGGTTTCCTGTCGCCGGAGCGCCGTTGCCGTCCTGCGAAATTCATCCGCCTCCTCGCCCAAACTCTTCAAAAACACTTGGTCCCGCACAGCCAGATATTTCTTTTCACTGCGCAGTTGGGCATAGAGGCTTGTGATGAGGTGCTTGGCCGTTTCGATCGCCGGTTGGTGATAGGACACCAATTCGGTATTGAGTTTCGTGAGCTGGCGGAGCTGGAAGAGGGCATAGAGATTGACTCCTGCGACCACCAAAATGATCGCGAGAGAGCCCAAGGCCAGTCGCCAGAAGATTGAAAGACGCATTAGTGGTACATCTCTGTTTCCGGAAGCCTTTTTCGGTGCGCGCTTTTTCGATTCATGCGCATGAAAATCCATACAACTGTAGGTCATTGTAAACTATGGATATGCCTATCCATACATTGGCAATGGTGTAGGCATATCCCTTCAATTGCTCGTTGGTTATTCTTCTCTCATTTCCCGACATAATCAAGAAAACCATTGAAAAATTAGACGCTTCTCCCATCTTCCGCACTCCGGCATTCCCCTTGCTCACATAGAAAATCGCATGCCGATATTTCCTCACGGCACAGGCGACATAAGAGACCGACACCCATAGCGCATTGAAGTAGGCTCTCGACTTACAGAGCCTGACCCAGAAAGGGGGGCACGATGAACAGGATCTTATTGAGCATCCTTTCGCTCCTGTTGCTCGTCGGAGTAGGCGTCATGACGGTCGCCGGCGAAACAGCCATCGCGTCTCAACCAACGGCCATCCGGGTCGATTTGCGGCTTGAGGTTGAGCCGTCCATGTTTCAGGGAACCGTGGAGGCCATCGACCTCTCCGATTCCAGCATGCTCATCAGGACGGACTACGGCCGTATGCTCCGTCTCTTCAGTATGAACTGTCAGGGGCTGCGCGGCCTGAATGAGGGCGACCGCGTGCGGCTCGAACCGGACCCGGAGGGGGCCCTGACCGTCACCACGATGGACCGGACCGTACCTCATCTGACACAGAGCCAGACCTTGCTGGACCAGGCGGCTTGGTCGCCGGGGCTCTGCGACGGGGAGACCCTGTGAACCTCGAACAGCTGATTGTGATCGGTCTCTTGGGGTGGATGGCGATGCACTGGCTGTTGTTCAGCCTGGACGTACCGTGATCGCTCGCGCAGGACCGGATGAACCGGCTCCGTCGTGAGACCGGTCGCCATCCTGTACGACAAGATCAAGGAGGTTGTCATGAAACACATTCTCTTCAATACGGGACGGCTGCTGCTCATGGGCATCATTATGGTCCTGGGCTCTGCGCAGCTCGGCTTGGCGCAAACCGAGGGGCCTCCGGCCCGCGAATGGTCGGGCGGCGCAGCCATCGGTTTTTTGGGCAACACGCCGGACGGGACCGCCTTTGCCCTCAATATGCACGGAGATCGATTCCTGACCCGAAGCTTTTCGATCGGGCCGTTGATGCAATTGGGCGTGACGGGAGACATGACCCAGGTCGGGCTGTCCGGTCAGGGGAAGTATTGGATCGACATTCCGGACACGTCCGACAAACTGAAGCTGGTCTTGCAAGGCGGGTTGGGCTTCGCGCATGCGGATCTGCGCGGGTCCGACACCTCCTGGTTGATCCCGCTCGGGGTCGGACTCGACTACAAAGTGGACGAACGAATGGCGCTGACCTCGACATTCCTCCTCAATTTCACCGATCTCCAGCCGAGTCCGGGAACCCATACCACCGTGATGCCCGGGCTCACCGTCGGAGTGCGATTCTAGGCCCAGCGCAACGATCCTGCCTGTTGCCTTCTGGTTGCCCGGGCAAGAGCGTGACGACAGCCGCAGGATCGCCGGAAAGGAGGGACAGGAGATGAAACCGGTATGCCTCGTGCTCGTGGTGGCATTGATCGGCTCCATGGCCGGCTGCGCAGGGATGACGGATGAGCAGCAGCGATTGCTTTCCGGCGGCGGCATTGGGACGGCCGGAGGCGTGGCGCTCGCCGCGGTCACAGGAGGGAGCCTGCTGATCGGAGCCGTCGTAGGGGGCGCCGCTGGTGTCGCAGGAGGTACGCTGGTGAACGAGCAAGAAAAGAAGAAATCCGCGAAAACTGCAACAGGGAAAAAGACCCGTGCGGTGCAGAGACAAGAAACGAAGGCGGATTAGCGCCCGACGAATCGTGACCGTCCCCACGGCACCGTGCAAACCGCCGCGGGATTGCCTCGAGGGATTCCGACCCATGGCCAATCAACAAGGAGCAGGAGGAGCATCATGATGACGACGAAAGAGTTTGTTCGCGCCGTTTTCGGTGGATTCGCCCTTGTCCTCGTGGCGGTCCCCCTCCTTTGGGCCCAAGCTGATCAGGATGAAGGGCGCCTGCAAGCCGCCAACGTGGCCATCGACAAAGACGCCGCATCCAAAGGATCGGCCGTTCAGGCGCAGACTCTGTCCAAACAGTTCAACGTCCCATCGAGCCAAATTGAAAGCATGCGCGCCCAAAAGCAAGGGTGGGGTGAAATCACCATTCAGCTCGCCATGGCGCAACATCTGACCCAGACTGCCCCCCAGACCTATCCCTCCATGAACGAGGCGCTGGCGAAGATTGAGACGCTGCGAAACGAACACATGGGCTGGGGCAAGATTGCGAAGGACCTCGGCTTCAAGTTGGGACCTGTGGTCCGCGACGCCGAACAGGCACGGCAAGATCTGGCAAAAGACCTCCGTGCGGCAAGGACGGAGCAGGCGACCAGACAAGAACGGACGGAACGACCCGATCGTCCCGTGAGGCCGGAGCGACCGGAACGGCCCGAACGGGCCGCCCACAGGTAGCCAGGCCCGCATTATCTCCCCGATCCAGCGAGGGGAAGGGGGGAGGGCCAGGAATTGTCGGATGGTGGCTTCCGGCCCCTCCCGGCGGGCATGCATGAAGGGAATCCCCATGGCGGCGCGTTCTCTGCGGCGGGTGAGTATGCTGGGGGCCATGCTCTTCGGTGTGGCCGCGTGTACGCCCTGGGAAGTCACGTATCTGGAGAACGCGGTCAACCAAGCCAGCCAGGAGGAGGTGGCCGAGCGTTTCGGCTCTCCGCACAGCACGACCGGGTCGAACGCGAGCGAGTCCGAATGGATCTACCGATATCGCGGGAGCCCCATCGGCCCCATGGGCGGTTTCGATACCGGCGACGATTCTTGCCGTGAGTATGTGTTGACCTTTGATCAACAGGGCACATTGCGCAATTGGAAACGGCAGCAATGCTAAATACGTGCAAGAGGGCCGACCTCCTGTTTTCTGTTCGGCGGTGGAGAGCGAATCATGGGGACTTCCGCAAACAGGAAGAATGCAGCGGTCAGGCGTACGATCGCTTTCAGCGGACTTCTCAAAATCCTGCTCACGATCCTCGCGGTCTGCTGGGGTGTCTTCCCTCAATCCGGTGAGGCATCCGAAGACAATTGGCAGATAGGGCTCTCGGCGTACCATTCATCGGGAACCTACGGCACCGGCTCGCGGACCACCATTACCTCGATTCCGCTCTCCATACGCCGTTTGTTCGATGATGGTGACATCACGCTCATCATCCCCTACCTGTCGGTCACAGGCGACTGCAACGTGACGTTGCTCAGCGGCGTGCCGAACCAAACGGGCGGGACTTGTCCGACAAGAACCGTGGTCCGTAACGGACGCAATGTGCAGACGCAAACGCTGAACACCCGCACGACCGAGACCGGCATCGGAGACACGCTACTCCAGGGCCGATACTACGTTCTGGATGAACAAGGGCTGCTGCCCACCGTCGCACTCACGGCTCGAGTCAAGTTCCCCACGGCCGATGCAAGTCGGGGGCTGGGGACGGGTGAATTTGACGAGAAATTCGGCGTTCAGCTGTCCAAGAATCTCACGGCCCGATGGGTGAGTTTCGCCGACGTCGGCTACACCTTTGTCGGTTCTCCACCGGGGGTCGCGCTCAGGAACCAATGGAATTACGATATTGGGCTCGGCTACGCCTTGACGCCCAACCTGCTCGGCAGTGTCTACTACGAATATTGGACCGCCGTGGTTTCCGGGCTGCAGGACCCCCAAGACCTTTACTTTGACCTGAGTTATAAGGTGAGCCAGATGTTTCGGCTCAATGCGGGGCTTCTGGTAGGACTTTCGGACGGCGCACCCGATTATGGCGTGACGGGGGGCATTGCCGTCAGATTCTAGATTCTATGCGCGGCTACATCGGTGTTCCCTAACAGTCATTGCTGAACTTGCACAAATTAACCATCTCAGGGATTCGTGGATAGGGATCAATGCAGACCGGATCCGGCAGAGGCCAGAAACCGTTCCTTGCGAAGCCAAATTCTGGTCCGACCGGCCGTACGAGGCCCCCACGGCTTCTCATATTTCGCCGGCCGGCTGCCGTGGAATCCCGTAGCATGGCCTGGAAACAAGCAGCCAGATCAATAGGTTGCGCCTATCAATCCGCATGGCATCTGCTCTCGGCACTGGACTTGCTCCCCTCGAATAGAGGAGTCAAGGACATGGGCCAGCTCTGGACGGTAGCGCGGACAGCGGCGGCGATCCTGCTTCTCACCTCCCTGTATTTCGTTGCCGGAAAACTGGGGTTGCGGCTGGCTTTCACGAACGCCAGCGCCAGCACCGTCTGGCCATCCACCGGCATCGCACTGGCCGCACTGCTCCTTCTGGGATATCGGGTCTGGCCGGGCATTTTCGCCGGCGCCTTTCTGGTCAATCTAACGACCACGGGGTCGCTGCAGACGACGCTCGGCATCGCGCTCGGCAATACGCTCGAAGGGCTGACCGGCGCCTATTTTGTGAATCGGTTTGCCCACGGGCGCCACACCTTCGACCGTGCATCGGATGTTTTTATGTTTGCGGGCCTGGCCGGCATGGTGAGCACGGCCATCAGCGCCACCTGCGGCGTGATCAGCCTCTCCCTCGGCGGGTATGCCGAGTGGGCCGACTTCCGTTCGATCTGGCTGACCTGGTGGCTCGGGGACGCGGGAGGCGCGCTGCTCATCACACCGGTATTGCTGCTCTGGGCCCTCAATCCGCGCGTGGACTGGCCCCGCGACCAGGCCATCGAGGCGCCGCTGCTGCTACTGACGCTCGTGGCGGTCGGACAAGCCGTGTTCGGCGGATGGTTGTCCGACGCCATGACGCCCTATCCTCTGGCCTACCTGTGCGTGCCGGTCCTTGCCTGGGCGGCATTCCGATTCGGCCCGCGTGAAACCGCCACCGTCTCGCTCCTGCTCGCCGGACTCGCCGCCTGGGGCACCCTCCGCGGACACGGGCCCTTCGTGGGCCACACACAGGACGAGTCCCTCATCCTCCTGCAGACGTTCATGGTGCTCACGGCGGCGATCACGCTGGCCCTGGCCACCATCGTCGCGGATCGGCGCCGGGCGGCCGCCATGCGCGCCCAGCTCGCCGCCATCGTCGAGTCTTCCGACGACGCGATCATCAGCAAGACGCTGGCAGGAAACATCCTCAGCTGGAACATCGCGGCCGAGCGGATCTTCGGCTATGCCGCGGATGAGGTCATCGGACGTCCAGCCGCCCTCCTTATCCCTCCGGATCGCCTCAACGAAGAGCCCGCCATTCTCCGGCACCTCACGCGCGGCGAACGCATCGAGCACTTCGAGACCGTGCGGCAACGGAAGGACGGGACACTCCTCGACGCATCCCTGATGATCTCCCCGATCAAAGACGCCGAAGGCGCCATCATCGGGGTCTCCACAATCGTGCGCGACATTTCCGAACGCAAGCGCGCCGAGAAGACGTTGGAAGACACGAACCGGGAGCTGGTCGCCCGAATCCAGGACCTGGAGCACCAGTCCTGCCAGATCATGCTGCTCAGTCAATTGGGGGAACTGCTCCAGTCATGCCACACCATAGAGGAGGTCTATGCCATCATCGGCACATTCGCGCCGCAACTCTTTCCGGACGAGCCGGGATTCCTGGGGATCATGAGCGAGTCCGGCCATTTGGTCGAGGCGGCCGTCACATGGCATTCTCCGCTCGCCAGCAAGACCGATTTCCAATTGGACGAGTGTTGGGCGTTGCGGCAGGCCCGGCTCCATGCCGTAGGGGAAACCCGCGCCGGACCGTTTTGCCAGCACCTCGACCGCCCGTTTCCCCTCGGCTATCTCTGTGTGCCCATCATGGCCGAAAGCGAGACGCTCGGCTTGCTCTACGTGCAGAGCAACCGGCATGCCCCAACGCGCGCCGTTCGCCACACGGACTTGTCGGATTCCTCCACGCAACGGATGGCGCAGGCCATGGCCCAGCACATCGCCCTGGCGATCGCCAATCTGAAGTTGCGCGCGGTCCTCCGCGCGCAAGCGATACGGGACCCGCTCACCGGTTTGTTCAACCGGCGCTACCTGACCGAATTGCTGGAGCTGGAGTTGCGCCGCGCTCAGCGGAGCCGCTATTCCGTCGGGGTGGTCATGCTGGACATCGACCATTTCAAACGGGTGAACGACACCTTCGGCCATCAAGCCGGAGACATGTTGTTGCGCGAATTCGCCGCGCTCCTGAATACGAACTGCCGGGGCGGAGATATCGTCGCGCGGTTCGGGGGCGAGGAGTTCGTACTGGTGTTACCCTCCGCATCGTTGGAAGACGCGGCGCGACGGGCGGAAACGCTGAGGAAGGCCGCCGGAGATCTGCAGTTGGTCCGTGACCACCAGACACTTGGGCCCGTCACCGTCTCCCTCGGCGTTGCAGTGTTCCCGAATCATGGAACGACTGGCGAGGCTTTGATCCAGGCGGCCGACTCCGCTCTCTATCAAGCCAAGCAACGTGGACGCAACCAAGTGGTGTCCGTGGAATCTTCGTGACCGGTTCGGCGACGACCAGGTTGGCTCCGGCGGATGAAGGTTCGCGCGCGGCGCAAGGACACCGCTCACCGCGCTAAACTACCCCCTCACCCCGGATAGTTTCATGAAATGACTGCCAGCCGGGAAACCAGGCGGGGAGCAAGGAGCGAGAAAAACGCTGAGCGGAGGGTGGATCGCGAGAGCTCCTGCCATGGTGGGGATCTCGGAGGGGCTTCAGGCTTCCCGGACGACCGGGCCTGCACACCACCCCTGCGCCTAACCCCCTGCTCCTACAGTGTTCCTCTCTCCAACACCTCCGCTCAGCTACCAGGTAACCTCCATCCCGATGCGATCAAGAGAGGCCGGCGCGATCTTAGCCTGGAACCCATCCTCCACATCAATTCCGCATTGAGTCATTCGGCTACAGTGACGGGATCAGCCCATGGTGCGGATGGCTACAGTCAAGGACGGAGGCCATCCCTCTTCGTCCTTGTCTTCATTAGGTCCAGCCAGGGCCAGTGCGTATCTCCTTGAAAGTAAGTGCCTATTTCTTGAGCTACTGGTCCCGAGGCATAGCGGCACCACTCTTGCCCTTCAAGCAGAGAGCCCTCCCGCGCGTAGCGTGAGGCGCCCGGGACAGTGCAACTGATACCGAACGGACAAGGTCACAATGGCCCGCACAGGGTTTCGACGGAGACTCCGATGAGACGCTTCCGACGGACAGCCTCCCCGGGAAGAATATGCCAGGCGCTCCGGGAGGTCTGGCTGATCGGCATCATTGTGCTGCTGGGAAGCTGCGTGGCCCCGCTGCCCACGATGCAACAGGCAGCCAAACAGGGGGACACCAAAACCGTGCTGCTGCTCCTGGATCAGGGGGCGGATGTGAACGCCAGAACCGACCGGGAACAGGTCCAAGGGATGACCCCCCTGCACTGGGCGGCCATGTACGGCCAAACGGATACCGTCAAGGCGTTGCTCGCGCGCGGCGCGGACATCAACGCCAGGACAGGATACAGCGGGGAGACCGCCATCCAACTCGCGGTGACGCCCTATCGAGTCGTGGAAGGGCAGGCCGCCGCAGAGAGGGAAGCGACCGTGCAAGCCCTGCTGGATGCAGGTGCGGATGTCCACAACAAGACCAAGGCGGGAGGCACGTTGCTCTGCACCGCCGCGTACCATCTCTCGCCAGACATCGTCGGCAGGATTCTGGACAAAGCGAGAGACATAGAAGAGCGAGACGGCAGAGGGCAGACCCCACTGTGGTGTGCGGCTGGTTCTCCTTTTGACCGGACTGGCAACGTGCGCGTACTCTTAGCCAAGGGAGCCAAGGTGAATGCCCTGGACAACCAGGGCAAATCCGTGCTCGCCATCGCCGCGCAGGTAGGCAACGCGGAGGTGGTCCGCATGCTCCTTGCCAAGGGCGCGGATGCCAGCATCAAAGACCAGGAGGGATTCACGGCTTTGGATCGAGCCGAGAGCAATCATCAGAAGGACGTCGTCGCGCTGCTCGAACGCGCCATCGCCAAGCAGCAGCCTGTCATCCAGTCCCCTTCGGTTCCATCCGTTGCCGCGGCGCCGCCGGCTCCTGCGCCTCCAGTGAGCGACGTGGACCACCCACCCGTCAACAAAGCGACGGCGAAGAAGCATGCCTATGCGGTCGTGATCGGCATCGAACAGTATCAACAGCAATTACCGCGGGCCGACTTTGCGGCACACGACGCGCAGATCATGGGCCAGTATCTGAACACAACGCTCGGCTATGCCGAGGAACATGTCGTGGTCCTGCTCAACGACCGGGCCACGAAGAATGGCGTAGAGAAGTACATCGAGGGCTGGCTCCCCGATCACGTGGAGGCGGGTGACTCGGTGTTCATCTACTTTTCGGGCCACGGGGCGCCGAACGCCAGGACCGGCAAGGCCTATCTTGTACCCTATGACGGTGATCCGGCGTTTGTGGAGCAGACGGGCTATCCGCTTGACCGTCTGTATGACAAGCTGGCCGCACTCCCCGCGAAGGAGATCGTCGTTATGCTCGACTCCTGTTTTTCGGGAGCCGGAGGAAGGTCCGTGATCGGCAAGGGCATGCGGCCGATGGTGCTCTCGGTGGAGAATCCACTCTTGGCCAAAGGCAAGGTAGTGGTCCTGGCGGCGAGCGGCGGCGGTCAAGTCTCCTCGACCTACAACCAACAAAGCCATGGACTGTTGACCTATTTTTTCCTCAAGGGATTCCAGGGCGAGGCGGACGCGAACCATGACGGCCGCATCGAGCTGCGGGAACTGTACGAGTATCTGAAGCCGCAAGTGGAGCGGACGGCGCGGCGCGAGTTTCACAACGAACAGCAGCCACAACTGCTGGGCAACCCCGACATCCTGAGCCAGGGCATCGTGCTGATGGGAGCGGGCAGACCGTAAGGTTTATGCGTGGTCGCATGATCAAGCTCCTGAGCATCCCATTGCTGGCCCTTTTGGCCGGCTGCGCCACGATCTTCACCGCCGCCCGCGACGGTGATCTTCCGACGGTGCAGACCTTGGTCACCCAAGGCGCCGACGTCAATGCCGCGAATGAGAACGGCAGCACGGCTCTCCATTTCGCGGCGGATAAGGGACGTGCGGAGGTCGTCCGGTTTCTGCTGGACCAGGGAGCCTCGGTCAACGTCAAGGCCAAGTCCGGTTCGACGCCGCTCTTGCTGGCTGCGCAATCCGGTTCTCTGGAGGTTGTCCGGCTCCTGCTGGACCGTGGCGCCGAGGTCAACGTAGAAACCGGCGCCGGCAAGGGCCACATCAATTGGACGCCTCTGACAGTGGCCGTGGAAGCCAATTCTCTGGAATTGGTACAGCTCCTGTTGAGCAAAGGGGCCGACCCGAATCTCCCGGACGACCCGACTATCGCTCCCCTCGCGCATGCTGCGAGGAAAAACAATCGTGAGATGGTTCGCCTCCTCTTGGAACACAAAGCACATGCCGGTAAGGAGTATGCCCTGCGCATGATGGCGCTGCACGGCGATGTGGAAACCGTCCGTCTGCTTCTGGACCGGGGCGCCGATGTGAACGACCGGGGAGGGGGAGGCTGGACTGCGTTAAAGGAAGCCGCCTGGGGGAATGATGCAGGAAAACAACTCCGCGTCATCCAGCTCCTGCTCGAGCGCGGAGCCGACCCGACCGCGATCGACGATGAAGGCTGGACCGCCGCGCGGTGGGCGGAACATCGGGGCAAGCCGGCCCTGGCCAAGGTGCTCAGAGAAGCAGAAGCGAGGGCCGCCAAGGCCGGCCCCGCGGCCCCGCTCCCGGCCGGTCCCGCCGTTCCCGCCAGCGACGTGGACCGTCTCCCGACTGCAAAGGCGCTACGAAAAAAGAACGCCTATGCCGTCGTCATCGGCATCGAACAGTATCGCGAGAAATTGCCCAAAGCGGATTTCGCCGCGCGGGACGCCACGCTGATGGGCGAATATCTGACGAAAGTCCTCGGATACCCGGAAGAGAACGTGGTGGTCCAAGTCAACGAACGCGCGACGGGCAAGGACCTGGAAAAGTATTTCGAAAACTGGCTGCCGAATAATGTCGAGAAGGATGGCTCGGTGTTCGTCTACTACTCAGGCCACGGCGCCCCGAACCCCAAAACAAGCGACGCCTACCTGGTGCCCTACGACGGCGACCCCACCTTCATCGAGTCCACGGGCTATCCCTTGAAGCGGCTCTACGCCGCCCTGGAGAAACTGCCCGCGAAGGACATCACGGTGGTGTTGGACTCCTGTTTTTCGGGAGCCGGCGGACGGTCGGTCCTCGCCAAGGGGGCCAAGCCGATGGTGCTCTCGGTCGAGAATGCGATTGTAGCCGGAGGCAAGACCATCGTGCTCTCGGCCAGTGCTGGCGATCAGATCTCCAGCGCCTATCAGGAGCAGGGCCACGGGCTGCTCACGTATTTCTTCCTCAAAGGCCTCCAAGGAGAGGGGGACCTGAACAAGGACGGGGCGATCGACCTGGCCGAGCTGTTCGACTACATCAAACCGAACGTGAAGAAAATCGCGCGCAAGCAATACAACAACGACCAGCAGCCGCAACTGCTGGCCAGCCCGGAACTGTTGCGCAAAGGCGGGGGGCGGCTGGTCGAACTGTCGTCGCAGTCGCGGTAAGCCTGTTGACGGCGGCCGGACCTCTCTGCCATCAGCCGACGGAGTGTGAGCATGCCAAAGACCCTCCTCTCCCTGTGCGGCCCCGCCGTGCTGATGATTGCGGCGGCGTTCGCGTCCGTCGGTTGTTATGGCGAGCGCCATCTCGTGATCACACCGAACCCGGACTCGATCAATGAGGCGCCGTTGCCCTTGTCGGTCCGAGTCGAGGTGGAGCGGTTCACCCTCAATGTGGATCCGCTGATCCCGGTCGATCTCGATTTCCGGGAAGCGCTTCTCTCCTACATGAACAAGCGGCGCACCTTCCGGGAGGTGTCCGACCAGGCCTCCGAAGCGGTCTTCAAGGTCAAGGCGAAGTTGTCCATGTTGGTCGGTCACGGCACGCGGTTCATCTACCAGTTTGCCGTGTCGGCCGCGCTGCTCACCCACGACAAGGTGTCCATCGGGTCCTACGAGGCGGAAGATGAGGCGATCGGGGGGGCGACGCGTTTCACCGCCTCCGCCGACGAGCCTCCGACGAGCCTCGCATTGAATCGGGCGCTCGACAGCCTGTTTGCTAAGATAGAGGCCGATCGCGCAGCGATCCTGGCAAGACTGGAGGGGCAGCCGACTCCGTCACCGTTCGCCCGCCCCTCCTTGCCTCGCGTGCCCGTCAGCGACGTCGACCGCCTGCCCTCCGTCGTCGCGTCACCGCAGCGGCACGCCTATGCCGTCGTCATCGGCATCGAACAGTATCGCGAGAAACTGCCCAAGGCGGATTTTGCCGACCGGGATGCCAAACTCGTCGGGGAGTATCTGACCAAGGTCCTCGGCTATCCCGAAGAGAATGTCGTGGTTCGGGTGAATGAAAAGGCGACGAAGACGGACTTGGAGAAGTATGTCGAGGCCTGGCTCCCGAACAACCTCGAAAAGGACGGCTCCGTGTTCATCTATTATTCCGGCCATGGGGCGCCGAATCCCAAGAGCGGCGACGCCTATCTTGTCCCCTACGACGGAGATCCGACCTTCGTGGAGAAGACCGGGTATCCGCTAAAGCGGCTCTACGCGCAACTGGAGAAGCTCCCCGCCAAGCACATTACCGTGGTGCTGGATTCCTGTTTTTCCGGCTCGGGTGGACGGTCGGTCCTGGCGGCGGGAGCCAAGCCGATGGTGCTATCCGTCGAGAACGCCATCCTGGCCGGAGGCAAGACGATCGTGCTGTCGGCCAGCGCCGGCGATCAGGTTTCCAGCGCCTACCAGGAGCAGGGGCACGGGCTGCTGACCTATTTCTTCCTGAAGGGCCTCCAGGGGGACGGCGATCTCAACAAGGACGGAACGATCGACCTGGCCGAGCTGTTCGAATACCTGAAGCCGAACGTCCAGAAGATCGCCAGAAAGCAGTACAACAACGAACAGACGCCGCAACTGCTGGCAAGCCCGGAGCTGCTCAAAAAGGGCGGGGGGCGGTTGATCGAGGCGCCGGCCTCCTCAAGATAGCCTTCGCACTTCCCGCTCTTTTTTTTGTCGTTCGGAATTCCCCAGCCGACGGACGGCTCAAGACTTCGACGACCCCACAAGGCCACATCGGGCTGGTATAATCGGTCACAAAGTAGGATGATTCGCTTCGACCAGAGTAACCATGGCGACGCAGTTCACCACCCAGGTTCCCACCAAATACTGGCATTCGCTCGACGACGGGCGCGTGCAGTGCGACCTCTGTCCCCGGTTCTGCAAACTGCAGGAAGGGCAGGAGGGGATGTGCTTCGTCCGCGCGCGCCGGGATAACCGGATCGTCCTCACCACCTACGGCCGCTCCAGCGGCTTCTGCGTGGACCCGATCGAGAAGAAGCCGCTGAACCATTTTCTGCCCGGCACCCCGGTCCTCTCCTTCGGCACGGCCGGCTGCAACCTGGCCTGCAAGTTCTGCCAAAACTGGGACATGAGCAAGTCCCGTGAAATGGACACCTTGGCCGACGAGGCCTCGCCGGAAACCATCGCCCGCGCCGCCAGGGAGCTCGGCTGCCGCAGCGTGGCCTTCACCTACAACGATCCGGTCATCTTTCACGAATACGCGATCGACGTGGCCCAGGCCTGCCGCGAGGCGGGCATTCAATCAGTGGCCGTGACCGCCGGGTACATGTGCGAGGAGCCGCGGGCCGAGTTCTACCGATATATGGACGCGGCCAACGTGGACCTGAAGGCCTTCACCGAACGGTTCTATCACCAGGTGACGAATTCGCACTTGCAACCGGTGCTGGATACGCTTCTGTATCTGAAGCATGAGACCAAGGTCTGGTTCGAGATCACCACGCTGCTCATTCCGGGCGAGAACGATTCGGACCAGGAACTCGACGCACTGAGTTGCTGGGTCGCCGAGCGGCTGGGGCCTGACGTGCCGCTGCACTTCACGGCCTTTCACCCGGATTGGAAGATGCGGGATACCCAGTCCACCCCGCCGGCCACGTTGACCCGTGCCCGCCGCATCGCCATGGGCAACGGGCTGCGTTACGTGTACACGGGGAACGTGCATGACGAAGCGGGCGGGAGCACCCTCTGTCACCGGTGCGGGACGGTCCTCATCGGGCGGGACTGGTATCGGCTCACGGCTTGGACCTTGACGAAGGACGGGCGTTGCCGCGCCTGCGGAACCGCGTGCGCCGGCCTCTTCGACGCCAAGCCCGGCGCCTGGGGGCCGACCCGCCGGCCGGTCATGCTCAAGCACTTCGCCGAGTAACGGGGCACCTCACACGCAGCGACGCTCCTCCGCGTTTTCAGCGTCTGACGACCAAGACGGCGCAGGGCGCATAACGCACCACTCCGTCGGACACGCTTCCCAGCAGGAACCGACTATCCCCGGTCAGGCCCCGCGACCCCACCACCACCAGATCCGCCCGCTTGGCTTCGGCCAGCTTGACGATTTCATGGCTCGGGTTCCCGTGCAGCACCATCGTCGTCACCTCGAATCCGGCTCGCTCGATCGGCGCGGCTGCTTCGTCGGCGACCAGGCCCGCCTCCTTCTCCAGCGGGGCGAGGACGCGGTCCAGCAGCTCCGCATCGGACACTCCGGCGCCTGCTTCGATAGGAAGGGGCGGCACGGCCGACACGACCGTGATCCGCGCGAGGTCGGGGAGCGGCAAGCCGAGCAGACACTTCACGATGGATCGCGACCGCTTGGATCCGTCCACGCCAACGATGATCCGCTCGAACGCAGGGACTCGTTTCTTCACCACCAACACAGGGCAGGGCGCCGCCATCACGACGTGCCGCGACACGCTCCCGAGCAGGAAGCTCCGCACGTCGGTCAGCCCTCGCGATCCCAGGACGATCAGGTCCGTCTTGCGGCGCGCGGCGATCTTGGTCAAGGCCTCCGCCGGATAGCCTCGGACCAGACTGGTCTCCACCTGAAGTCCCTCTTGGGTCAGTAACGCTTCCGCTTGACCCAGAAGGTCTCGACCGTTCCGCTCCGCTACCCCCAGGGCTTTCTCCAGGGCACGCTTGGCGGCCTGCGTCATCCCTTTGACCGGCCGGAACCGGCTGAGATCGATAACATGCACGAGCCCCACCGTTTCACCAGGCCTCGCGAGCGCGTGCTGGACCATGTCCAGGGCCATCTGCGTATGGCGTGAGCCGTCCACGGCACAGAGAATCATGACGTTCCTTTCCAGGCCTCGGCGGCCCTGCGTGGTTCTCTCCGAATCATCCAGCCCCGGCGACCGTGCGTCGCACCATCAGTTTCCGCAGTTCCTCCGCGGCCAACAGCCCGATGGCTCCGGCGATCAGCGGGAGCCAGGCCCACCAAGGCAAGGGCATGGTGCCTAACACCCGGTTCCCCAAGGGGGTATACACGATCAGCGCGAGCAGTGCCAATTCTGCGGCGATCCCCCAGAGGAGAAGCGGATTCGTCAGGAACCCCAAACGGAAGACCGAGGCTCGTTCGGACCGGCAGGCAAAGACGTTGGCCACCTGCGCCACCACGATGGCGGCGAAGGTAATGGTCGTCGCCTGACGATAGAGCGGATCAGCCCACGCGAGAGGCGCACCCCACTTCCAACCGTTGGCATGCAGAAGCCAGAAGAAGGCCGCCATGGCGATACCCGCCTCGATCAACCCAAGGAACACATAGACTCGGAGCAGCACGGGCACGCTGAGCAATCGTTCGGTTCTCGGCCTTGGCGGACTCTCCATGATGCCGGGGTGCGGCGGCTCGGCGCCCAGCGCCACGGCCGGGACCATGTCGGTCCCCAAGTCCACCGCCAACACCTGGGGAATCGTCAACGCCAGCGGAATTTGAAACAGCCCATAGCCCAGATAGGGGACGACTTCCGGGACATTGCTGGCCAACACATAGGTGACGAACTTGCGGATGTTGGCATAGACCGCCCGGCCTTCCTCGATCGCGTTCACGATCGTGGCGAAGTTGTCATCCAGCAGAATCATGTCGGCGGTTTCTTTCGCCACGTCGGTCCCGGTGACGCCCATGGCGATACCGATGTCCGCCTTTTTGAGGGCGGGGGCGTCATTGACGCCATCGCCCGTCACCGCCACGACTTCCCCCATCTCCTTGAGCAGCGAGACGATCCGCATCTTGTGCCGGGGGGCCATGCGGGCGAACACCGACTCCGTCCGCCCGCTGTCGCGAGCGGCCAGACGTTGTTTGAGTTCGTCGTCGCTCATGGCATCCACCTGCGCGCCTTCGACGACCGACGTTGGCCGGTTCGGGTCCGCGTCGGACTCGGCGGGCACGAGTCCGATGAGACGGGCCACGGCCAGGCCCGTCAACGGATGGTCGCCGGTAATCATGATGACCCGCACCCCGGCCTTGCGGCAGCGGGCTACGGCCTCGGGCACCTCCCGATGGGGCGGGTCCATCATGGCGACCAGCCCCAGGAAGATGAGGTCCTGCTCGACGGTGTCCGGAGTGAGGTGAGGCGCCATCCCCCGTTCGATCTCCCGCGTCGCCACCGCCAGCACCCGGTAGGCCTGATGCGCGAAGGCCCGGCTTTGCGCGAGGGCCGCCTCGCGCATGTCCTGCGTGAAGGGGACCAGCACCCCGTCCCGATACGTCCGGCTGCACAGGGCTATGATCACCTCCGGAGCGCCTTTCACGAAGGCGACCAACTTGCCTTCCATCCAGTGCAGCGTGCTCATGCGCTTGCGGTCCGCATCGAACGGCAGCTCGCCCATGCGGGCATGGTGGTTCTGGTCCGCCGGGCCGTACTGTTGGGCAAACGTCAAGAGCGCCACTTCGGTGGGGTCTCCCTGCATCGTCGTGAGGGAGCCGGAGCCCTCGCCGCGCCGGACCAGCCGGGCGTTATTGCAGAGGGCCGAGGCCAGACACAAGAGGCGCAGGGATTCCTGCTCGGACACCTGGCAGGCCCGGCCTTGCAGGAAGAATTGCCCGTCGCGCACCTCCACCTCGCCGCCGTTCACATACAGGCGCTCGACCTCCATGCGGTTCATCGTGAGCGTGCCGGTCTTGTCCGTACAGATCACGGTCGTGCAGCCCAAGGTTTCGACGGAGGTCAGTTGTTTGATCAAGGCCTTGCGCTTGGCCATCCGCTGACTGCCCATCGCGAGCGCGAGGGTCACGGCCGGCAGGAGCCCTTCGGGCACATTGGCCGCAATGATCCCGATCCCGAAGACGGCGCTGACCCAAAAGCCCAGGCCCATGAACCAGCCGATGACAAAGAAGGCCAGCCCCATGACGGAGGACAGGATGGCCACCACATGCGTCACCCGGACGATCTCGCGTTGGAGCGGGCTCAATCCGGACTCGACCATCGTGGTCATTTGCGCGATCTTGCCGAACTCCGTCCGGATCCCCGTCGCATAGACGACGGCGCGCCCCCGGCCGGACAAGATCGTCGTCCCGGCAAACACGAGGTTGGCGGCCTCCAACGGATTGCGATCGGCATCGGTCACGGCCTCCGCATGGTGCCGCTTGGGCTTGGCCTCGCCGGTTAAGGAGGAATTGTCCAGGCGCAGACCGATGGCCTCGATCAGCCGCGCATCGGCCGGCACTTGCTCCCCCTCTTCCAGCAGCAGGAGATCGCCCGACACCAATTCTCGCCGAGGCACCTCGTGCGGCTGGCCCGAGCGCAGGACCCAAGCCATGGCGGGGAGGAGACGGCGGAGCGCTTGCACAGCCCGTTCCGCCTTGTATTCCTGGATAAAGGAGAAGCAGGCGTTGATCAGGATCACGCCCAGAATCGCCCAGCCGAGCGTGGCCATCCCTTGTCCCGGTTGGAAGAACTCGGCCAGAAAGGAAAGTCCGGCGGCAACCCAGAGCAGGAGGGCAAGGAAATGCGTGAACTGCCGGAGAAACCGCAAGACGAGGGACGGACCTTTGACCTCCTGAAGGCTGTTCGGTCCGTCACGAAGGAGCCGCAGGCGGGCCTCCGCCGGCGACAGCCCGTCCGACGTGGTGTCGAGCGCGTTCAGCGTATCGCCGGGAGCAAGGCGTGCAACATCCATCGGTGACGGAGTCGATGATCGGGTCAACGTACGGTCACGCGTGTCGCCCACACAGATCGCTCCTATTCCCCTTTGAACTGCGGGGGGCGCTTGTCCAGAAACGCGCGAATCCCTTCCTGGTAATCGTGACTGCTGTAGACGAGGCGCCGGAGTCCTTGGATACGCTCGAAGGTGAGCGGGGACAGATCGCGGGCATTGGCCAACAGGTTGAGCTCTTCCTTCATGACCGAGATGCTCAGCGGGGAGTTCAGGGCGATATGCGCGGCCATCTCATAGGTGACGCGTTCCAGTTCGTCGCGCGGGACGGCGCGGTTGATGATCCCCAGTCGCTCCGCCCGGTCGGCCGTGATCGGCCGGGCCGTGAAGGCCATCTCTTTCACGATGTGGAGGCTGACCGTGTTCATGAAGGTGAGCAGCCCCGTCAGGTTGTAGGGCACGCCCAGCTTGGCGGGCGTCAGCGCAAAGGTGGCCTCCTGCGCCGCCACCACCAGGTCGCAGGCGAAGGCCATCTCGCAGGCCCCGCCCCACACCCCGCCCTCGATCATCGCGATGACCGGCGCCGGACAGTCCTCCAACTCCCTGATGACCCGCCGGAGCGGATCGCCCCAGCCGAGCGGGTCACGGTGCGCGAGCGGCAGCTCGGAGACGTCGTGGCCCGCCGACCAGACCTTGACGCCTTGCGGAGCGCGCAACACGATCACACGGAGGTTCTGCCGTCTGAACTCGGTCAAGGCGGCGATAAGGTCCGTGATCAGCGCTTCGCTGAGCGCGTTCCGTTTCTCCGGATGATTGAGCGTGATGGTTCCGATGGAGTCCTGTACACCGGTTACGACGAATGGCATCGCTGACGCTCCTCTCCCTGGCCTGTTCCGGCCCCCTTCACCGTCTCACCCGAAGTGCTCGGTATGCTCGCCGAACACGTTCTGCAGCGACCGGCAGATTTCACCGACGCTCGCGGAGGCGCGGACCGCGTCGAGAATGGCGGGCATGAGGTTGTCGTCGCCTTGCGCCACCCGCTCGACGGCGGCCAGGGCCTTCTGCACCGTCCGCTGGTCGCGCCCCGCCTTGGTCCTGACCAGCACGCCGATCCGGTCGCGCTCCGTGTTTTCGGGAACGGTGAACAGCTCGGGCTCGGGGCCTTGGCCTTCCTGGAATTTGTTGACGCCCACGATGACCCGCTCGCCGCTCTCGATCGAGCGGCCGTACTCGTAGGCGGCTTGTTCGATCCGCCTCTGGACGTACCCCTGCTCGATGGCGCCGACCATGCCGCCCAGCTGGTCGATGGCCTCGATAAGGACCTCGGCCTCCCGCTCCAGCTTGTCGGTCAGGGCTTCGAGAAAATAGCTGCCCCCGAGGGGATCGACCGTGCCGGTCACGCCGATTTCGCAGGCCAGGATCTGCTGCGTGCGGATGGCAAGGCGGACGGCCTCCTCGCTCGGGAGGGCCAAGGCCTCGTCTTTGGAATTCGTATGGAGCGACTGCGTGCCGCCCAGCACGGCCGCCAGCGCCTGGATCGCCACGCGGACCACGTTGTTCTCCGGCTGTTGCGCGGTCAGCGCCACTCCGCTGGTCTGGGTGTGGAACCGCAGCATCTGGCTTTTGGGGTCCCGCGCGTGGAACCGCTCTTTCATGATGCGGGCGTACAGCCGGCGGGCGGCGCGAAACTTGGCCACCTCCTCGAACAGATCCGTCTGCGCCGCAAAGAAAAAGGTGAGTCGGGGCGCGAACTTGTCCACGGCCAAGCCGGCCTTGAGCGCGATCTCCACGTAACAGATCGCGTCGGCCAGCGTGAAGGCGAGTTCCTGCGCGGCGGTCGCGCCGGCTTCACGGATGTGAAACCCGCTGACCGAAATCGTATTCCACTTCGGCATGTGCGTGGTGCAGTAGGCGAAGGTGTCGCGGATGAGCCGCAGGCTCGGCTTGGGCGGAAACCGGTAGGTCCCGCGGGCCACGTACTCCTTGAGGATGTCGTTCTGGATGGTGCCGTTCAGCGCCACGGGGGAGACGCCCTGCCGCTCGGCCACGACCAGATACATGGCCAGCAGGATCGCCGCCGTCGCATTGATCGTCATGCTGGTGGAGACCTTGTCCAACGGGATGCCCTCGAAGAGCCGCTCCATGTCCTGCACGGTGGACACGGCCACGCCGGCCCGGCCCACCTCGCCGGCGGCGATCGGATCGTCGCTGTCGTAGCCGATCTGTGTCGGAAGATCGAACGCCACGGACAGGCCGGTGGAGCCGTGCTCCAGCAGGTAGCGATACCGCCGGTTGGAGGCTTCCGCCGTCGCGAACCCGGCATATTGCCGGATGGTCCAGAGCCGCCCGCGGTACATGGTCGGCTGAACGCCGCGCGTGAAGGGATACTGGCCGGGAAAGCCGAGGCGGTCGAGGTAAGCCTGTTCCCGGTCCGGCTCGGGCACGTACAGGCGCTCGACGTCCTCGCCCGAGCCGGTGACGAACGTCGGCTGCCGCTCCGGGAAGCGCTGGAGCGCGTTCGCGATGACGTCCGCTTCCCATTCCGCCCTGGCCCGCCCGAGGGCATTCGCGCCCGAAGAGGACTGGTTGGTCATGACTTCGCGCTCCCGGCTCCGTGTTCCCTCGCAACGGTGTCCAGCAGTCCGCCCACAAGCCCGGCCACGGTCGTCTCGCCGCGCAAGACCCGGCGGACCTGCTCGGACGCCGCGTCGTCGTGCCCGAGCGCGCACAGGACTTGGCGGCGGGCCTCTTCAAGCACCGCGAGCCTGACGTCCGCTTCAACGGCCAGGCTGCGCCGTTCCCGCCACCGGTTGTGCTCCTGCTCGCACCGCGTCTCGAGGAGATCGATCAACTCGGCCACCCCGCGCCCCTTGAGCGCGCTGACCGTCAGAACCTCCGTCGGGAGGCCGTGCCGCCGTCCGTCGCCGGCCAAGTGGAGGGTGGCGAGCAACTGGGCGGCCAGCCGATCGGCCCCTTCCCGATCGGCCTTGTTGACCACGAAGACGTCGCCTGCTTCCAGCAACCCGCACTTGAGGAGCTGAATCCCGTCCCCCTGACCCGGCGCCAGGATGACGAGCACCAGATCGGCCACCTCCGCCACTTCCACTTCGCTCTGCCCGACGCCGACCGTCTCGACCAGCACGACGTCGCACCCGGCCAGCCCCATGATACGGACCATGCCCCTGACGCCGAGCATCAGGCCGCCGACGTGGCCGCGCGACGCGGCCGAGCGAATGAACACCATCGGGTCCGTGGCGTGCCGCATCATGCGCACACGGTCGCCCAGAAGCGCGCCGCCCGTATAGGGAGACGAGGCGTCCACGGCGATCACCCCGACGCGACGGTCCGGATGGCGCGTGCGGAACCCGCCGATCAGGCGGTCGGTCAACACGCTCTTGCCGGAGCCGGGCTGGCCGGTCAGCCCCACGACCATCCGGGGCTCCGGCCACTCGGCCATCCCCGCGAACAGTTCCGGGATCCGTTCCGGCTCGTTCTCCGCCAGGGATAGGAGCCGGGCCGCGGCGCGGATGCGCCCGGCCGTCTCGCACCCGGCTTCCCGGATGAGCTGCCGGACGTCTCCGGTCATGCGGCGCCCTGACGCGTCTGGAGCAAGGCGTTCAGCGTGTCCACGATGGACTTGGACGAAGCCCCGGAGGTCAGCACTGCGGCCACCCCCAGCTCCTTCAGGTACGGAATGTCAGAGCTCGGGATGGTGCCGCCGGCCACGACGAGGATGTCCCCGGCCCCTCGCTCGTGCAGCAGGTCGATCACCCGTTTGAAGAGGACCTTGTGCGCGCCGGACAGGATCGACAGGCCCACCACCGCGACGTCCTCCTGGATCGCCGTGTCGGCGATCTGTTCCGGACTGCGCCTGATACCGGTATAGATCACTTCGTAGCCTGCATCGCGGAGCACATGCGCCACGTACTTGGCTCCCCGGTCGTGGCCGTCCAGCCCCGCTTTTCCGATCAGAATGCGGGCAGGCACCCGCTTGCGATTCAGTTCTTCTGCGCCCGCTGCACCCGGCATCGCTATTTCTTCACGCCTCGTTTTCCGTCAGAAGAGAACGCCAACCCGTCTGGCTGCCGAGACCTTTCGGAACAGCTGCGCTCTCGCTGTGCGATCGTCGTCATCGGCAGAACAGCACGAACATCGACAAGCATCTCAAGTTTCGTGCCAAGACAATCGGGCAGGCTGGCTTGGAAATGGGGGGAAATGGCCTTGGGAATCAGGCCGCTGGAGTCGGGGAGCGAGAGGGATGGCAAGGCCGGCCTGCTTTGCCCCAAAGCTTCAGGGCCTCCTGGGGCAAAACTCCCCAGGTCAGGGTTCTTGTTGAGCCTTTTCGATCTTGGCCCAGGAGTCGCGGAGAGACACGGTCCGGTTGAAGATAAGCTTGTTCGGGGAGGAATCGGTATCCGCGCAGAAGTAGCCCTGCCTCTCGAACTGGAAGCGAGCGCCGGCCGGAGCCGCGGCCAGGCTCGGCTCGACCTTGCAGCCGGCGAGGACCTGCAACGAATGAGGATTCAGCTGCGTCGTGAAGTCGCCGTCGCCCTCGGTCGGCTGCGCGAGCAGATGTTCGTACAGCCGGACCTCGGCGTCCTGTGCCTGGGCGGCCGAGACCCAGTGGATCGTGCTCTTCACCTTGCGCTGGGCCTGGGGACCGCCGCTCCGCGTCTCCGGGTCATAGGTGCAATGGACCTCGACGACCTCGCCGCTGCGTTGGTCTTTCACCGCCTCGACGCACTTGATGATGTAGCCGTACCGCAGCCGGACTTCGCGGCCCGGCGTGAGGCGGAAATATTTTGGCGGCGGCGTTTCACGGAAGTCTTCCTGTTCGATGTACAGCACGCGCGAGAAGGGGACGGTTCTGGTTCCCGCGTCAGGATCTTCGGGGTTGTTCACCGCCTCCAATTGCTCGACCTGGCCCTCCGGATAGTTGTCGATGACGACCTTGAGCGGCCGCAGGACGCCCATCACGCGCGGCGCGCGGCGGTTCAAGTCCTCGCGGATGAAATGTTCCAGCAGCGCCATCTCGACCACTCCGTCCCGCTTCGCCACCCCGATATGCTCGCAGAAGGCCCGGATTGCCTCCGGGGTATAGCCGCGTCGTCGCAGGCCTTGGAGCGTCGGCAGGCGAGGATCGTCCCAGCCGGACACGAGCTTTTTCTCGACCAGCTCCAACAGCTTGCGCTTGCTCATGACCGTATGGCTCAGGTTCAGCCGGGCGAACTCGATCTGCTGCGGGTGGCAGGGAGCGCCGGTCTGCTCAACCACCCAATCGTAGAGGGGCCGGTGGTCTTCGAATTCCAGCGTGCAGATCGAATGGGTGATCCCCTCGATGGCGTCCGAGAGGGGATGGGCATAGTCGTAGTTCGGGTAGATGCACCACCGATCGCCGGTCCGGTGGTGCGCCGCATGCCGGATGCGGTAGAGGGCCGGGTCCCGCAGATTGATGTTGGGCGAAGCCATGTCGATCTTGGCCCGCAACACATGGGTCCCGTCGGGAAACTCGCCGGCCTTCATGCGCGCGAAGAGGTCCAGGTTCTCCTGCACCGAACGATTCCGGTAGGGGCTCTCCTTCCCCGGCTCCTTCAACGTGCCCCGGTGGGCGCGCATCTCATCGGCGCTCAAACTGTCCACGTAGGCCAGGCCCTGTGTGATCAGATGCACGGCGTACTGGTACAGCCGCTCGAAGTAGTCCGACGCGTAGAACAGCTTGTCGCCCCAGTCGAACCCCAGCCAGCGCACGTCGGCCTGGATTGCCTCCACATATTCCACCTCTTCCCTGGTCGGGTTCGTATCGTCGAACCGCAAATGGCAGACGCCCTGGAACTCCCGGGCGATGCCGAAATTCAGGCAGATGGACTTGGCATGGCCGATGTGCAGGTAGCCGTTCGGCTCGGGCGGAAAGCGGGTCACGACGCGCCCGCCGTGCTTGCCGGCTTGCTGATCCTGCGCGACGATCTCGCGCACAAAATTCCCTGCGGCGGAAGACTCGGGACTGGCCATGGAAACGGATCCTTCTTCCTGTTGACCGTGCAGCTCGCTGACCGGTAGTTCTATCATAGACGAGGGGGAAGGAGAAATGCCCTGCGCATAGAGTCTTGGAGTCTTGCTCCTCCGATCTCGGCCGCGTATGCTCGACTCCGAAGAAGGCTCTCCGGAGAATCTTCGATTCGGGCGGACCCCGTTATTGCTCTTGCGCTGTCTAATTCATTTTCATTGGACGAACGAAGCAGGGCGTGAACCGATGGCGAGATTCTTGCACCGCTCAGATACGCTTGTCCAAGATCCATTGTCAATCGCCCTCAGGGGACGAAAGGATGCGCGTGAAACCAAACTATCGGCGGATCTCGATGCTCACGGTCGGGCTCGTCACGATCCTGCTCCTACCATGGTCCCCCGGAGTGGCCGGCGCGGCGGCGGTCCCTTCTCCGGCAGACCTTGAGGCGGCCTGCTCAGGCCCATTCCGCGACAAGCACCCGAGTCGGAAGGCGCTTGCGCAGGTGCTCGATGCCCATGCCCATTGGCTTGAGGATATCCAGGACCGGAACGGAAAACGCGCGAACCTCTGCAAGGCCGGGTTACGGGGCGTCCGCCTGCGGGAAGCGAACCTGGACCGGGCGGACCTCTCCGGGGCGGACCTGCGGGAAGCCGACTTGCGCGAGGGCACCCTGAGCGAAGCGGACCTCTACGGAGCCGACCTTCAGAAAACCGATCTCTTTGGGGCCGACCTGACCGGCGCCGACCTTCGCAAGGCCAATTTGAACGGGGCGAATCTTCAAGAGGCCGCGCTGGCGGAGACGGCCCTGTTCGGCGCCACGCTGGTGCGGGCCAATTTGCGCGTCGCCTACATGGAAGGGGTGCACTTGTACGGAGCGGATTTGCGGAACGCCGATCTGCGGGAAACCAGCCTGGGCGACGCCCACCTCTATGGAGCCAACCTGCAGCACGCCAATCTGTCCGGGGCCGAGCTGATCGAGGCCGATCTCCGCAAAGCGCACCTGGACAGGGCCAATCTCTCGTCCGCAAACCTCAAGAATGCCAATGTCGCCGGGGCCAGCCTGCAGGGGGCCAATCTCCACAAGGCCGATCTCTTTGCGGCGATTTTCCGGGACACTATTCTCGTCAAGGCCAACTTGCAAGGAGCCATTTCGTCCGAGGCCGATTTCTCGAATGCCAACTTGCGCGAAGCGACTCTGCAAGGAGCGGGCTTGGCCCGGGCCAACCTGGAAGGGGCCGACCTCGGCAAGGCCGACCTCCGCGATGCGAATCTGGGGATGGCCATTTTGTACAAGGCGGATCTGCGCGGCGCCAATCTGCGCGGCGCCTCTTTGCCGCAAGCGGTCCTGCTCGGGGCCAGGCTCGGAGCCGCCGACTTGCGGGCCGCCCGGCTGGAGGAAGCTCATCTCGCCGGAGCCGACTGCGAACGGGCGACTATGGCCGGAGCCGTCCTGGAAGGGGCGAATCTGGTCAAAGCCAACCTGCGTGGAGCCGATCTCCGGCAGGCCGACCTGCGCCACGCGAATCTCCAGGAGGCGGATCTGAGCGGGGCCAACCTCGAGGGGTCGGTCCTGAGCGGAGCCGATCTCACCGGAGTCTCGGGCCTGACTCAGGCGCAACTCAACCGGGCTTCCGTCGGAGCGGACACGAAGCTCCCGGCGGAGCTCATGCGACCGTCGGCCGTTCCGGCCCAGCCGTAGCCCGCGCGGAGTTCGTGCGCGGCCGACGATTCTCACCATTTTCAATCAAGAAGGAGGAACCGATGATCAAGGACGTTGCAGGGGACATTCTCTTGACCAAAGCTCAGGCCATCGCCCACGGCGTTGCGCCCAACGATAACTTTGCGACCGGGCTGGCTCTGGCCTTACGGGACCGGTGGCCGGCCATGTACAAAGATTTGCGGCACTACCACCAGCAGGCCAACCCCAAACCGGGGGAACTCTGGAGCTGGGGCGGGGCCGGCGGGGTGCGGATCGTGAACCTTTTCACGCAGGAATCGGCCGCCAGCCACGGGGTCCATCCGGGCAAAGCAACGCTGGAGAACGTCAATCACTGCCTGCGCGCCCTGCGGAAAGAAATCGAGGCGCAGGGGTTCAAGAGCGTGGCGCTGCCGAAACTGGCCACAGGGGTCGGGGGATTACGCTGGGAAGAGGTGAAGCCGCTGATCGACAAACACCTGGGCGACCTCTCCATTCCAATCTTCGTATACTCGCAGTACAAGCCCGGTGTCGCCGCGGCAGAAGCCGTCTAACGGGCTAGTGTTGCGTTCCCCAAATACGTTCGTGGTGAGCCCGGTTCGACGGTGCTCACCACAGGCTTCGAGAAACCAACCGTTTGTCCTGAGGCCTGTCCTGAGCTTTGTCGAAGGGCTCTCGAAGGAGACGGTTGGTTTCCTCAGGGCAGGCTCGTCGAACCATGAACGGAATGGCCTGAAGTCACATGCCCTTCGACAGGCTCAGGGCGAACGGATTATGACAAGAACTTCTGGGACGCAACACTAGCGGGAGGCTTCTTTCGCCCTGCCTTGCTCGGTTCGAGATTCGAAACAGGCCTGGCAGAGGTGGGTCTGCTTGTCTTCGGAGGTGTAGTAGACGGTGAGACTGCCGGCTGCACAGTCGGCGCAGGTCACGGGGCCGAGCCGGCGGGCATCGACGGGGACGAAACAAGCAACGCGGCAGGTCATCGGGATCTCCTGCCCCATCATTTCATACTTCGCCGGCCCCTGCAACGCAGAAGCCGACGGCATGAGGCGGCGCCGCAGACGAGTTAGCGGATGATGAAGTCGGCGAAATAGACCGATCGCACTCCGCCGTTCGGCAAGAGGGCATTGATCTTCCTCGTGAGACCATCACGGAGCCGGGTCTTTCCCTCTACGCTCCGCAGTATCTTGGAGTCCTGGCTTGCGGCCGTGATGATGACGACGTTTTCGATGGCCGCCAGGCGGGCCTGCACATCATCGGCGACATCAGGACGCTCCAATTCCAGGGTCAGGGTTAGCCGCACGAAATCCGTGGCGTCGATATCCCTCGAGTTGACGATCAATGGCTCCATGTAGAAGAGGTTGTTCGACGGGCCTGTGGGCCGGTTGACGGAATTGTTGTATGACGTCGACAGGCTGAACCCGCCCTTCAAGAATGGCACGGGCGACAGGTTGTACGCCAGGACGATCCCCGCCGCGAAGAGGCCCAGCACCACTCCGACCGCCAGCAGGCGTCTCCATTGCAGATCGCTCTCGTCGGCCTCTTGTCCGTCTGAAGACTGTTCTCTCACGATCCAGCGCCTCTCTCCTGTGCAGGTATCGGATATTTCCCACCAAACCTCAAATTCCCCCGGGATGGACGAACCGTATCGGATTGAGACACGTCGACGATGGACAGTAACCGACAGCAACAGACAGACCCGCGCGCGCACCTCGACCGGGCAAGACCCACTATGGGACCGGGCAGAACAATCCTTGCGCGTCGCGCCGAAGCTGTGCGAGAGCGGCCGCCCTCGCTCCGGCGGTCAGTGGCCCGACAGGCCGGGGAGCAGGGACAGGAGGATCGACACCGCGATCAAGACAATAATGATCCATTCCAACACTTCCATGCGGCGGATCGTCGCACGATCGGACATCTTGTGGTAGATGCTTTCGAGGGCTTGCAACTTCTTGATGATGCTCGCCTCCCATTCGGATAAGTGAAAACGGCGGGACACGAGCTGATACACTCGGGCAAGATACTGGTCTCCCAGCAGTTTGAGCGCGTTGGTGACCCGCTCGAAGAGCACGGCGCTGTCGATCTGAAACCGCGCGATGCGCTGGACTTCGGCTTCAAAGGACCCGGGCCAGCGAAACCGGCCGGTCATCGGCAGGGCGAGGAAGTCGGAGTCGCGGTCGAGCGCCTCGCTCAGTTGCTGGTCCAGGCAGCGCGCCTCCAGCAGCTCGACGTTGGCGAATTCCAGCACCGCCCGCACATCCTCCATCCCCCGCCCAAACA
Organism: Nitrospirota bacterium; assembly: GCA_004296885.1. Classification (NCBI taxonomy): domain Bacteria; kingdom Pseudomonadati; phylum Nitrospirota; species Nitrospirota bacterium. The sequence continues at coordinate 87,015 of SCVN01000018.1, forward strand.
CCAGCGCGGCGTTCCAATCGATGATCGCCAGGTCGTTGACCCCATAGGCAATGCGGCAGGAGACGGACTCCTCCACCTCCTGGTCGGACAAGGGCAGGAGCTCGCCTCGCAGCAACTGAGCGATTTCCTGCGCGTGGCGCGGACACAGATGGTTCCCCGCGGACTCCGCCGTCCAGTCGGTCATCTGGAAGATGACATAGTCTTCCACCGCGTCCAGAATCCCCGGCTTTTTCACGGCCCCGATGATGGCGGCCAACAGCCGCTCCACGCGGCCCCGCGCGTCCGCCTGCAGCGCGGGGTTGTCGTAGAGTTCCTGGCTGAAGGCCAGGAGTTGCGCAAACGGCCCGTCGACGGGAATCGTGTACGTCACGGAGACGGCGCCGAAATCGTAGATGACGACATCGACGGCGGCGAGGCTGCGATAATTCCCGATCACCAACGGATCCGCGTCCTGGATCACGCGCAGAGGGGGAGGATAGAATTTGAACGACTGCGGGGCGCGTCGTTTCTGCCGGAGGGTCGAGCGTTCCTTGCTTTCCGTGATGTGCCGGCCGGCTTCATCCAGGTCGATCGCCCAGGCGACGTCGTAGGCGAAGAGGGCGTAACAGATACCCTTGTCAACAGTGATCTGTGAAAACATCACACGGTGCCCCCGGTCGGACGCTCAGCGAATAAGCATCAACGCCGCGCCGCCCGCGCCGAGCGTGATGCCCAGCCCCAACGCCACCGGCGCGGCCAGCTCCCGCCCTCCCAACCACCAGGCCAGACCCGCTTTGACCACCGTGTTGGTGACCGCCGCCAGTGTGATGGCGGTTGCAGCAACATGGGCGACCAGCCCGTCCAGATGAAACCGGGCCATCGAAAGACTGATGGCATCCACCTCGGTCAGGCCGGCCAAGATCCCCGCCAGGTACAGGCCTCCCTCGCCCAGCCACGCCTGTGCGCCTTTGGACAGAAAAATCACCGTGGCGTAGAACAGACCGAATTGGAGCGCGGCACGCAGTTCGAAGGGGTTGCGATGAGACACCGGCTCCGCGCGTGGCAATGCGTGGCGCGAGCGGAGATACAAGGCCGCCGCCGTTCCGTAGGCCACCAGGGTCATCATGCCGAGCGGCCAGACCAAGGTCGGCACAAGGCCGATGTCCACGATGCCGACGATCGTCAGGATGCGGGCAAACATGGTGGCGGACGCCGCGAGGATCGCCACCGCAGCCAGCGGGACGGTCGCGGGCGAGTCCTTCGCGCGCGGGGCCAGGCTCACGGTCACGGCCGTGGAGGACACCAGCCCGCCCAGAATCCCCGTGACGGCCAAGCCCTGTTGTGGCCCGATCATGCGCGTGGCGAGATAGCCGAGGAAGCTGATCCCGGCGATCAAGACGCTCATCGTGCCGATCTCGAACGGATTCAGCACGTGCAAGGGCCCGAATGTACGGTTTGGGAGCAGCGGCAGGACCACCAAGGCCAGGATGACGAACTTGACCGTGGCGTAGATGTCGTCTTCCGACACCCGCTCGACTGCGTGATGAAGCGGCGCCTTGAAGGAAAGCACCGCCATGACGACCGCCGCGCTCGCCACGATCAGCAGGTACCGCTGCCCGGTGGCCAGCGGCAATCCCGGCAGAAGCGCCAGGACTCCCAGGAGAAAGGTGATAAGCGCCGCCACCTGGGTCGTGACCCCGGGCGTCCCGTCCTGATGCCATTCCTGGTAATAGGAAATGGCCAAAAACGATCCGAGCGTCAGCAGCGCGCCCAGGATCACCCACACGCCGACCGCATGGGCGAGAAGGGCCGAGAGGGCGCCGGAGAGCGCGATCAGGGGAAACGTGCGGACGCCGCCGATGATGCTGGGCTTCTTGTCCAGCGCCCGGGACTGCTCCCGTTCCAGGCCGATCAACGACCCGGCCGCCAGAGCCACCAGAAAGCTCAGGAAGATTTCCTCGAAGGACATGGCTGGTTCGCTTCCCATCGCAAAAATCTCATGGTTCGATACATCGCGCAAACCGTCCCATCGCATACGAGCAAGAGCAGTGCCATCAGGTCCTGGCCGGCGCGCCCCGCTTTCCGACATTCAATCATCGGCTTAGCGTTCCACAAGCCTGCGCTTGTAGCATCTTGTCTCTTACGTTCACGGCACTTTGTAGCAATTCTCCTCAGTGGAGGCATGTCCCAATGAGTCGGCCCGGGTGAGGTGATGCAAGTCACCAGATTCATGCAGGATCCCGTGATATCGGACTCGGTGATACTTGGCCACGCCTTTGCTTATGTAAAGAAGCGGCCGGCTTTTAGCTGTCCGCATTCAACTCCGGGTGATGGCTCACGGCGTCTTCGTTGGAAAGGGCGTTTCATGACCGATGGCATCGTCATTCAGGAATCGCCCACGATCCCGGCCCAGGACCAGCCGGTTGAAATTGTGGAGCGGAAAGGGAAGGGACACCCGGACACGATCTGCGATGCGGTGGCAGATCGGATCTCGGTGGAGCTGTCGCGAGCCTATATGAAGTCGTTCGGCCGGATTCTCCACCACAACATCGACAAGGGCCTGTTGGCGGCGGGACAAGTGGACTGTCGGATGGGCGGCGGTCGGGTGCTGAAGCCGATGCGCCTGATCATCGGGGACAGGGCCGCGCCCGGAGTCGGACGCAAGACGATCCCCGTGGCGACGATCGTCACAGCGGCGGCCCGGGACTGGTTCAAACAGAACCTGCGCCACGTCGACCCGGAACGGCACATACGGTTCCAGGTGGAACTGCGGCCCGGATCATCCGAGCTCGGCGCCATCTTCCAGCCGCGCCGTGGCCCGCTTGTCGCCAACGACACCTCGGCCGCAGTCGGCTACGCACCCCTCACGCCGACCGAGCGCCTGGTCCTGGAGGTGGAGCATTTCCTCAACGGGCCCCTGTTCAAGGGAGCGTTTCCGGAAACCGGCGAGGACGTCAAGGTCATGGCCTTTCGCATGGGACGGACCATGACACTGACCGTAGCCATGCCCTTACTTGCCGCGTATATTTCCTCCGAAGCCGCGTATTTCCGGCTGAAGGGCCGCATCCTGCGTGCAATCCAAGCCCACGTGCGGCATCACCCATCCGGAGGCCCTCACATTCAGGTGACGGTGAACGCGTTGGACCGCCGGGGAGCCGGACTCGACGGGATGTACCTGTCACTGATCGGCACCTCGGCCGAACAGGGAGACTCGGGCCAGGTCGGCCGGGGCAACCGCGTCTGCGGCGTGATCGCCCTCAATCGGCCGATGAGCGGGGAGGCGGCGGCCGGCAAGAACCCCGTCAGCCATGTGGGGAAGATCTACAGCGTCTTGACGCATGAACTCGCCATGCGGATCTATCAGCAGGTACCGGGCTTGCGAGAGGTGACCCTGTGGCTGGGCAGTACGATCGGGCACCGGATCGATCGCCCCTCCCTGGTGGTGGCACAGGTGAGTCCGGTCGCGGGCACGTCTCTCCGGCGGGTGCAGCCGGCGATTCGGAGGATTATCCAGGAGGGGCTCGACAACCTGGAGCCCTTTTGTCAGGCGCTGGCCGAGGGGAAATTTCCGGTGTGCTGACGCAGAAGTTTTGAATTCTTCATGTTGAATTTTGAGTTGGGAACTCACCATTAAGAATTCAAAATTTAAAACTTTCGTTCAGCGTTCATCGTTTCGGGGGTTGTGATGCGGGAAGCGTTGTTCTTTGAGAGGGAGGAGCGCCAACGGGTCCGATGCACCCTCTGTCCCCACCTGTGCAAGGTGGCGCCGGGACATCGCGGGGCCTGCGGGGTGCGGATCAATCGCGACGGCAGGCTCTACACGCTGGTCGGCGACCGCACGATCGCCCAGGAGATCGATCCGATCGAGAAGAAGCCGCTCTTCCATTTTCTCCCCGGCTCGCAGGCTTATTCGATCGCCACCGTCGGCTGCAACCTCCGTTGCCTGTTCTGCGTAAACTGGGAGATCTCGCAGAGTCCCAAGGGCCAACCGGCCGAAACGGGGGATTTTGCCTGCCTGCCCCTGGCCGAACAGCCCCCGGACATGGAAACGTCCCAGCTCACGTCGCCGGACGCGGTTGTGGCCAAAGCCCTGGCGAACCGGTGCGCGAGCGTGGCCTACACCTACACCGAACCCACGATCTTCTTCGAGTTGGCCCTGGAAACCGCGAAAGCCGCCAAGGCCGCGGGTCTGAAGAACCTGTTCGTGACCAACGGCTTTATCATGCCGGACGCGCTGCGCATGATCGCCCCCTATCTGGACGCGGCCAATATCGACCTCAAGAGCTTCCGCGACAGCTATTATCGGCGGGTGTGCGGCGCGGCGCTCCAGCCGATCCTGGAGGCGATCCGGCTCTACAAGCAACTGGGGGTCTGGATTGAGCTGACGACCTTGTTGATCCCGGGGCGAAACGACGCGGCGCAGGAGTTGCGGGACCTGGCCGGATTTATCAAGGCGGACCTCGGTGAGGACGTCCCCTGGCACCTCAGCCGCTTCTTTCCGACCTACAAGATGGCGGATGTCCCGAGCACCCCGCTGGAGACGCTCCGGGCCGCCAGGCAGATCGGGCTCGAGGCGGGCCTCAAATTCGTGTACCTTGGCAACGTGAGCGAGGAGGGAGGCGAAGACACCTCCTGCCCCAACTGCCGGGCCGTGGTGATCCGTCGGGCCGGACTCACGCTGGTCGAGAATCGGTTGAAGGACTCCGCATGCCCTGCCTGTCGGCAACCACTGGCCGGCGTGTGGCGAGGGAGATGATAAGGTGGGGAAACATTTGGAGGTGCGGTCACGCCCGCACCGTAACGCTCGCTGAGGGGAGGACACGATGACAAAGCAGAACAAAGGCATCCAGGACCGGCAACTGGCCGACTTCAGCCGGCTGACCGTGGTCCGGTTCATGGAAAAGGACGTGCAGGTCGGCCACCTTCAGACCAAGGCCGACGTGCTCGCATCGCAGATGATCGAGGGGTTCGGCGCGGTCCCCATTGTGGATGAACGGCAGCGCTTGATCGGCATCGTCAGCGAGCACGATCTGCTGGCGTCGCTGGAGAAGGGCCAGGCATGGAGCCAAGTGGCGGCCGGAGACATCATGGCTCCCAACCCCTATTCGGTGCGGCCGGAAACGGAGTTGGGCACCTTGATTCACGTGTTCCGAGCCAGCCAGATGATTCGGGTCCCGGTCGTGGATGCAGAGGGAAAACTTATCGGGATCATCGCGCGACGCGACATCCTGCGCGGCTACCTCAACTACGGCCTCGCTCCCGGAGTGTGAACGACCTCGTGCGGCGCATCCCTCTGAGGAAGCACATGTGGCAGGTGATCGTCGTCGTTGCGATGACGGCCTTGTGGCTGGGCCATGCCGCTCCAGCCAGCGCAGCCGGTTCGGCGACCGAGGCGGTCAGGGGCACGATCGACGAAGTCATCCGCATCCTGTCCGATAAGGAGATGAAGCAGCCGGCGCGTCACCAGGAACGCCGCAAGCTGCTGGAAACCGTCATCTGGGGCCGGTTCGACGACAAGGAAATGAGCAAGCGTTCCCTGGCCGCCCAGTGGACCAAACTGAACGAGGCGGAACGGGAGGAGTTTGTCGGCTTGTTTCGATCTTTCTTGACGGATGCCTATGCAGACAAGATCGAGGGCTATGCCGGCGAGCAAGTGCAGTATTTGGGCGAACGGTTGGAGGGGGCCTATGCGGAGGTCCGCACCAAGCTGCTCTCGGAGAAGACCTCCTACCCGATGGAATACCGCTTGATGGAGAAGTCCGGAGACTGGGTCGTCTACGACATCATCGTGGACGGCATCAGCTTGGTCCGCAATTATCGCGGCCAGTTCGAGCGGATTATCCGCGCCGAGTCCTACGCCGCCTTGGTGGAGAAGCTGCGTAAGAAGTCGAAGGACATCACGGCGCCCAAAACCAAGGGCTCGGACCGATCGAGCCGGGATCCGTCGTGAAACGGCGGTAAGGGCCTGCGTCTTCGGCGCCCTTGCGCCCCGTCCCTAGCCTCTGTATCCGAACAGGCGCAACTGCGCCTTCCGGTCCGCAATGTCCTGCTCCTGTTCGATGCCACGGGGGCTCTGTCCGTCCACCACGCCCAGAATTCCCCGACCGCGGCTCGTTTCGGCCAGGATCACCTCGACCGGATTGGCGGTGGCGCAGTAGATTCCGCAAACCTCCGGCACCTGCCAGACCGCCGGGAGCACGTTGATCGGATAGCAGTTACGGAGGAGAATCAGGAAGCTGTGCCCGGCCCCGATGGCCTTGGCGTTGCGCTGGGCCAGAGCGATCAGTTCCTGATCGTTGCCGCTCCAGCGCACCAGGCAGGGGCCTGAGGATTCGCAAAACGCCACCCCGAACGCGATGTCCGGAACGGACCCGATCAGCGCATCGTGCAAATCGTCCACGGTTTTGAGGAAATGCGCCTGGCCAAGAATGAGGTTGACCGTGTCCGGTTTCGCGACGGACACGGAGAGCAGACGGACCGCCGACGCTGTATCGTCCATAGACCGACCTCCTCACCGACCCCGTTGCGCCAGAACCCGCACGTAGGCGATGACGTCTTCCATTTGTTGGTCGGTGAGGCGTCCCCGCCAGCCGTGCATCGGACTCAGAGCCAGCCCGAATTCGATCGTCGTGAACAGTTGCTCGTCCGACTTCATCTGGGTGATGAACCGATGGAAATTGGCGGGCGGAATTTTTAGCCCCAGCGCGTCCGGCCCGTCGCCCCAACCGCCCGCTCCATGGCAGCGCTGGCACTGCTGTTCATAGACACTCTTTCCCCGATGGACATCTCCGGCAAGGTCTTGGGCCTGGACGGGAAGGGGCGGCCCCAGCGCCCACCAACCGAACCCCGTCCCCATTAACAGCACCGGTACCAGGAAGCGTTTCATGACAAGCCTCTTCATGGATAGCGGGCCGCGCGATAGGCATCGCGCGGCCCGCGTCTATCCGCCCCTACCCTTGAGGGAAGCTCAGCCGCCGCCGACCTCGCCCTTCGTCTCGACAAGGAACACTTCCCCCTTCATCTCCGGATGCATATCGCACCAGAAGGGGATGCGCTGGGTCTCCACATCCTTGGTGCTGCCCTTGGTGAAGTAGAGGGTGATCGCCTTGCCCGGGCGAATGTGATAGGCCCGGACTCCTTTCCCCACCAGGTAGACCCCTTCGCCGTCCATCCGTACCGGCACATCGAAGAGCAGGGGTGACGTGAACCCATGTTCGATCGTGTCCTCGTTCCGAATCGTAATGCTCGTCAACTCCCCCGGCATCGAAGCGCCGGTCACCTTGTAACTCTTGTCCTTGATCACCACTTCGACTTTGTGGGCCTCGGCCGCCAATGCCGTGGTCGGCCCGATCATGCTCGGAACCGTCGAGCCGATCATGGCGATCGCCATGGACGCGAGGAGTGAGGTAAACCCTTGAGCTTTGACCTTCATAGTGGCCTCCTTTGGCTGAAATACCTACCGCAACCTGTCAGTGCCTCATGCCAGCTCACCGCCAAGGGCCGGCACCCTGGTGGCTGTACATGTATCTTGGTTTGATAACTGTGCAACTGCGATGCCATGAACGGCTCACAATCGAATGTCCAAGAGGATAGGCAGCAGACCGAGGCTGAGCGTGCCGATTCCCTTTGTGCACAAGGAGTTACCGAGCACTTCCGACCTGCAACCTGGGCCGGCCCGATGGCCGTCTGCTTGTCCCTGCGTCGCCTGCCGCTTTGCACCACAGGCCGAATCTCTCGGCCTGTAGCAGAATGCGCCGTTCTTGAAGGGTGTCCTGTTGTGGCAACGGAACGAGAAGAGCGGGTGGTGATCTGGAGGGGGGCGCAAGGGGGCTTGGCACGCTTCTCAGCTTTTCTTCGTCGTGTGCGCGATGAAACTCGTATAGAGCTGTTGCAGCTTCTTGCTGCCGCAAGAGGGACACACAACCGGGCCGCTCTCATGTTCCTTCAACGTCAAGATGATCAGCGACTCTTTGCCGCAATCGAGACACTTGTAATCATACATCGGCACGTCGTCACCCCTGAGAGCATTGACGATTGAGGGATTGTCGGAATCGCCGGGATTGCCAGGATTGCCAACATTGTCCGAGTCCGGTACTCATGGCAATCCTTCAATCTCGGCGATTCTCGTCCTGGCAATCTTGGCAATTCCGTCTAATCGTTCAATTCCTTTTGGCCCTCGCCCCACGCCATCACGATCTCGGCCATCTCCGCCAGACGCTGCGCCGCTTTGCCGAACAGCGTATCGGCCGGATAGAGGCCGTCCGGCCCGCGGGTGCCGGCGGGCAAGCCGGTCAACAGTTCCAGCGCTTCTTCCACCGTGTGGACGGCATAGATGGAGAACCGGCCCGCCTCCACGGCCTGCACGACATCGCGGCGCAGGCCCAAGTGTTTGGTGTTGCGGGCGGGAATGATCACGCCCTGGTCGCCGGTCAACCCGCGCCGGTCGCAGGACGCGAAGAAGCCCTCGATCTTTTCGTTCACGCCGCCGATCGGCTGGATCGCGCCAAGTTGGTTGACCGAGCCCGTGATCGCCAGGGACTGGCGCACCGGGACTTCGGCCAGGCTGGAGAGGATCGCGGCCAGCTCGGCAACCGCGGCACTGTCTCCCTCGACCTCGGAGTAGGTCTGCTCGAACGTCAGCGTCGCCGTGAGCGCAAAGGGATGGGCTCCGGCAAACTTCCCGGCCAAATATCCGGCCAACGTCAGCACCCCCTTGCTGTGAATGTGTCCGGCCAGTTCGGCTTCCCGCTGGATGTCGAGCACCCCTTTGGTGCCCACGGAGGTGCGGGCGGTGATCCGGCAGGGACGCCCGAAGGCATAGTCGCCCAGCAGATGCACGGAGAGTCCGTTCACCTGACCGACCACGGCCCCCGCGAGATCGACCATGAGCGTCCCTTCCTCGATCTCGTCCTGGACCCACTGCTCCGGCAGGTCTGCCCGGTGCCGCTTCTTGGCCACGGCGGTTTCGACATCGCCCCGCGACACCACCGTCCGGCCTGCGCGAGTAGCCCAGAACGCCGCTTCGCGTACCACGTCGCTCAGAAGGCTCAGGCGCAAGGACAGCCGGTCGTACCGCTCGGCCATCCGGGCGCCCTCTCGAATCAGTTCCGCGACGGCCTCGGCGCTGAAATGGGGCAGGCCCTCGTCCCGGCAGAGCTTGGCCACCAGGCGGCCGTACAATCGGTCCTGTCGCTCGTCCCGCTCGACGTCGACATCGAAGTCCGCCTTCACTTTAAAGATCTTCTGAAAATCCTCTTCATAGGCCTGCAACAGGTGATAAATGATCGGCGGCCCCACCATGATGACCTTGACATCCACCGGCACCGGCTGCGGCCTCAGGCCGGTGGTCGAAAACCCGAAGAACTCGCCCGGATCTTCGATCTTGACCTCCCGGGTCTTGATGGCACGCTTCAACGCGTCCCAGGCAAAAGGCTGCCGGAGCAGATCCAACGCGCTTAAAATCAGATAGCCGCCGGACGCCTGCAGGATGGCGCCGGCCTTGATCTCCGTGAAGTCCGTGAACACCACCCCCAAGTGGGCCTTGCGTTCGATCTTGCCCACCAGGTTGGCGTACGTCGGGTGGGACTCGTCCACGAGCGGGGCGCCGCCCTCGGCTGCATGCTCCACGATCAGGTTCACGCTATAGCGGGTCAGGTCCGGCGGACGGCCCCCGACGAGTCCAGGGATGGGGAGGGGGATGGGCGGCGCCTCCTGGCGCAGAAAATCCTTAAAGGTGCCCAGGATGTCCTCGTGCACCCGCTCCAGATAGTCGAGCACCGCCGCCTGCCCGCCGTACGCCCGCCGGAAGGTCTCGAACCGGCCGATCAGCGCATTCTTGACGACCTCCCGATCCATGTCCCGCACGCGCTGCTCGGCTTCATGGTCCAACGCATGGACGCGGACGTGGAACTCGCGAATCTCGCTGTCGAGCGTTTTGCGCTTCTCGGCGATGTCATCCCGCTCCTGCTCCGAGAGCTTGGCCATCGCCTCCTCCGAGATAGGCTGCCCCTCGCGCGTCGGCACGAGGCTGAAGCCGACCGGCGTCTCTTCGAATCCGAAGCCCCGGGCTTCAGTCAGGTCGGTCAGGTTCCGGAAGAGCGTCTTTTTTTTGGCCTCGGTTTCCTCGTAGATCCTGGCTCTGGCTTCCAGGTAGGTGGTGCCTTCGAAAATCTTGGGGAGGTCGCGGCGCAGGCCCTCGATCAGGCCGGTCATGGCTTCTTTGAAGGTCCGGCCCTGGGCGGCCGGAAACGACAGGCAGTGCGGCTTCGACGGGTCCTGAAAATTATTGACGTAGCACAGGTCCGGCGCCGGGGGCGCCAGGCGGGCCAGCCGCTTGACCATGTCTTTGGCCATCGACCATTTGCCCGAGCCGATCGGCCCCGCCACATACACGTTGAAGCCCGGGCTCTGCATGCGCAGGCCGAATTCCAAGGCCTCCACCGCCCGCGCCTGGCCGATCGGCTCCTCCAGCGGCGGCAGTTCGCTCGTGTCCTTGTACCCGAGCCGCGACAGGTCCACGGAGGGCGCCAGCGCGGACACCGGCAATTTCAAGAGGCCGCGCGCCGCCGTCTCCGGAGGCCCCTTACCCGACGGACGGGATCGGCTCGACGGTGGTGGCTTGGGGACCTTTGTCACCGGCCTCGACGTTGAAGGCGACTTCTTGCCCATCGCTCAATTCCTCAAAGGTGAACCCATGCACGGCATTCCGATGAAAATAGACTTCGCCGCCGCCTTCTTGGAGAATGAAGCCATATCCCTCGCGCGGAAAGAGTTTGCAGATCACGCCGCGCAGCGGCACGGGAGGCACGCGGATGTCGGTCGAGGCTCGTTTCTCGCGGTACTTCCGCAACTCGATCGCCACCGCGGCAAAGGCGGCCCGAATCGCTTCCTCAAAGGTTTTTTCTTCCTTCCGTGCCGTGAAGGTATGCCGCCCCGGCAGCGTGATCACGACCAGCGCCTCGGCGACATCGTCGAGCTTCTTATGGTGTTTGTTTTTGGTCAGCGTCACCCGGGCATGGGTCACATCCTCGTGACCGGATTGCAGATCGGCCACCCGTTGTTCGATTTCGGTCTTCCATCGCGGCGTCATCGCGATGTTGCGGCTCTCAATGCGCAGATCCATACGTCCCCCTGCAATAATAATTGGCCGATACGTGAGCGAATCCCTGTTGCATTGTATAGACTTCCGCCATGGCTCTCCCTAGCACCAATGCAAAGGCAACGCAAAGGCCATGCCACAAAACCGTGCAGCCCATTGCATCATGAACGATTGCCAAAATCGCCGGAATTGACGATTGCCACGATTGGGTGATTGTCAAAATTGCCAGGATTGACGGATTCCGATGATCCTGGCAATCATGGTAATCGTCAATTCCTTTGAGCTGGTGCATAATTCCTCACTGGCGTCAATCCGGGTGAAGCCGAATGCGGCAGTCGGGATAGCTTTCAGCTATCAGCCGTCGGCTTTCGCGGCCGAACGGGGGGAATAGGACTTGCTTCTCTCTGTGCAAGCTGATAGCTGAATGCTGATAGCTAACAACGCGCAGTCCCCATGCCGATCTTGCACCGGGAGAAGCTTGAAACGTACCTGCGCCGACGGTTCGGACCGAAGGCGCGGTTGCTGGCGTTCGGGCCCATCGGAAAAGAAACCTCGGGCGCGGCGCGCAAGAAGTACGGCTACGGAGCCCCCGTCGGCCTGACCGTGCACGACGGGCTGGCGACCAGGCGCGTCGTCATCGAGACGATGCGTCCGGGACCCTTCGGCCACGAACACATGGCCGACCGAGCCCAGGCGCTGCTCTGGGATTACGACTCCTACGGCCGACTGCCGCGTCACGTGCCGGCGTTGGACGTCGGCGCCTTCGACGCGGACGGAGCCCTGTTCTCGGTGGCGCCGGCGGAGGAGTTCTTCGTCCTGACGGCATGGGCCGAAGGGGCCGGCTACCAGAAGGACCTGGAACGTTTGAGCCGCACCGGTCGCCTGCCGAAAGGGGATCGGGACCGTGCCGGAGCCCTCGCTCGGTACCTGGCCGTGATTCATCGCACGAAACGTCGGGACCCACCCCTCTACCGGCGGCGGCTCCGGGAACTGCTCGGCCACGGCGAATGCATCATGGGCCTGACCGACAGCTATCCCCGCCGGTTCGGCTTCATCACGGAAGACTTGCTGCGGTCAATCGAAGAGGGCTGCAACCGCTGGCGCTGGCGCTTGCGTCACAAGGCCGGCCGGCTCGCGCAAGTGCATGGAGACTTTCATCCCTGGAACGTGCTCTTCCGCAAAGGGACTGATTTCAGCGTCCTAGACCGCTCGCGGGGGGAGTGGGGCGAGGCCGCCGACGACGTGACCGCGATGACCATCAACTATTTGTTCTTTTCGTTGTGCCGATGGGGCCGGTTGCAGGGGCCGTTCGAGGTCTTGTTCCGTCAGTTCTGGGAGGATTATGAGACGGCCAGCGGGGACCGCGCGATCACGGCATGCGCCGCGCCCTTTTTCGCGTTTCGCGGTCTCGTGATCGCGAGTCCGCTCTGGTATCCGAAACTGTCCCTCTCGGTACGGCGCAGCATCTTCACGTTCGTCCAAAACGTGCTCTCGGCCGACCGGTTCGAGCCGGCTGACGTGCACCGGTATTACACACGCTGAGATCGGATCGAGGCACGAGCGGGTGGACGACCATGCAAAAAAATGCTTCACTTCAATCTCAAAACGGAGTAGTAGTAGTTGCTCGTACGGTAGGACTACAGCCTGAGAAACGCTCGGGACCGTCGATGATGGATTGTCGGAAGCTCATCTCCATTCTCACGACCCGCTGCCCGATCTGCCGGGCCCGATACGGGAGGCGGATCGTGCGCCACTCGACCGACCGGTGGCTCGGCTTGTTCTGTCTCTATCTTTTCGAATGCGCGTCCTGCAATCACCGCTTCCACGCCTTTTCCTTTTCGCGCCACACACCGTCGGACCACTCCCCCCATTCGCATGCCCCGTAAGCCCGGGTTCGCCGTCTGGCTCACCGGCCTTCCCGCTTCCGGAAAGAGCGCCATCGCCGCGGTGCTGAAGCCGAAGCTGGAAACATTGGGGCTTCGTGTGGAGGTGCTGGAGTCGGATGCCTTGCGCCAGACATTAACCCCTGCGCCGACCTACTCGCGCGAGGAACGCGACTTGTTTTACCGGGCCCTGGCCGTCATGGGCAGCCGGCTGGCCGCCCAGGGCGTGGCCGTGATTTTCGACGCCACGGCGAACCGGCGAGCCTACCGGGACTTCGCCCGCACGTTGATTCCCAACGTGATCGAAGTGTCGGTCGAGTGCCCGTTGGAGACGTGCATGGAGCGGGATCGGAAAGGGACCTATCGGAAAGGACGGGCAGGGGAGTCGGCGACGGTGCCGGGATTGCAGGACCCTTACGAACCGCCGCTCGACCCGGCCCTCCGCATCGACACGACACGGATCGCGCCGGAAGCGGCGGCCGATCTGATCCTGGCTTCGTTGCGGGAGCGGCAGCTCCTGACGCCACCCGGAGAGGGCGGGGCCGTCAGTCCGGCGCGTTGAGCATCAGCTTGACCATGACAGCCATCTCGACTTGGTCCAGGTCCACCGGCTTGGACAGGACGTCGAAGGCGCCCAGGTCCAGCGCCGTCTTCAGCAGCGGCTCTTCCTGACTGGCGGTCAGCATGATGACGCCGCCGGCAAACTTGTTCTTGACCAGCCGCCGCAGCACCTCCACCCCGTTGATATCCGGCATGTAAATGTCCAGCAGCACGAGATCGGGCGGTTCCTGTTTCACGCTCGCCAGCGCCGCCTCTCCGCCGTAGGCGGTCTTGACCCGGTATCCGCGCCGTTGCAAGAACTCGCCCACGAGGTCGCAAATCTCCCGTTCGTCGTCCACGATAAGAATCGTCGCAGGCTTGGGCTCGACGCCGGCCGGAGCCACGGAAGCCGGAGCCGCCTTGGCCGGCTTGCCGACTTCCTGCAACGCGCGGTTGACGGCCTGCATGATCACATCCATTTTGAGCCGCTTGCGCAGGACGTCGAGGACGCCCATCTCGCGGGCGCGGTTCTCGACGTCGGCGGTGACATCGCCCGTCACCACCACGACCGGCAAGCGGGGATCACGAGCTTTCAGCTTCGCCAGGGCGTCGAGTCCGGACAGGCCCAGCAGCACCAAGTCCAGAAGCACAACGGCCGGCTGCCGCTCGTCGAAGCGTTGCACCGTCTCCTCGCCGGTTCGCGCAATCACGATCTCGTGCCCATAGGCGCTCAACACGTTCTTCAGCGTCTGACTAAACCGGTGATCCGCATTCGCAATCAGAATCGTCGCCATGCTTTTCCTCCATGGATTATTGCCAGAATTGCCAGGATTGTCGGAATCCGTCAATCCTGGCAATCGTCAATTCTTCTGAATCGTCAATGATTCAATTCCTCAGAAACCGGCAGCCGGACGATACCGGTCGCGCCCCGGCCACGTCGAGCTCGCCGGTCGCCGTCTCCTTCAGCCCCATTATGATCGGCCCGACGGTCCGGTCACGGGGACACCGGTTTTGCGGGAGGGGCGCCCATTTGTTCCTGAAGCTTTTTGTGTCGCTCCGATGCTTTCCTGACCCCTCCGACCGCCTGTATGTAGCTGTCCTTGGCCGTGATCCGTTCAGCCGTCCGGTAGGCCTGCTCCGCCCGGTCGAATTGATTGCCGAGTTCGTATCCGATACCCAAATCGTACCAGGCTGAAGGGTTCTCCGGATCGTGCTTGGTGACCGATTCCCATTGGGCCACGGCCTCGTCCAGACGATCCGCCTTCACATAGTCGATCCCTCGCTTAATGTCGGCGTCGCCGAACAACCATCCGCCGTTTTCAAACTCCCGCGCCACCGTCACCCGATGCGGCTGAATCTGGTTGATGAACCTGGTGACAACGGTCTCCGTGAGCAGCCCGAGGATCTCGCTTTCTCCCTTGTCCGGTCCGGAGGCCGCGGCGGTGTCGTAGAGATAACTGGCGGACTCTTCCCGGCCCGTCAGGACCGCCGCCGTGTCCGCCACCACCACCCGGTACGAGGCCGTCACCGTCCCCGTTCGGCGGTGATGATGCTCCTCGACCGGGACTTCCTCATAGACCGGCATGTCATTGCACCGCTGTTGCTTCTTGCCGTCTTTCTCGACGGTGTAACAATTTTTTCGCACTTGCCCGGTATCCCGGCGTTGCATCACGGTGCGGGTATAGGGTTCCGTCTTGGCCGCATAGGCCGACACGGTTCCCACCAGGAGGGCATCGACCCCCAAGGCCTTGCCCGCCTTGGCCGCCATCCGTTCGTCGACGACCCCCAACATGCCGAGCGCCTGCTCCTGCTCCAGCGCCAGCAGCTTCTCGCGTTCGACCACCGTGAAAAATTGCCCTTCTGCCAGCTTCGCCGTCAGGAGCGCCGAGATTTTGTCTTCGGAATCCTCCGGTCCATCGACCGCCGTGACGGCCAGCGACCGAACGCCCTTCGCCTTCAGGTTCACCTCCGCGGGAACCATCACCGAGAATTCCAAGCGCGTCGTGGCACAGGCGGAGAGGCCGGCCGCCACGAGCCCAAGAGCCAGAAGCGTTACACCGTGAACGAGGCCCGAGTGTCGTCCGCTTTTCATGCGCGATCCTTTCTATGAAGCATCCTGCGCATGCCTCCGACCCGACAAGCGACGCCCATCGCTACGACAGTCCTAGAATCGCCAAGGCCAACCGTTTCGTTCTCTGCCTGAGTTGTTCGGCCTGCAGCATCTCCATCCTCAATCATGGCAATCTTGGCAATCCCTCAATCTCTTAATTCTTCAGTAGCCGGCAGCCGGACGATGAACGTCGCGCCCTGACCCATCTCGGACTCGCAGGTCACCGTCCCGCCCAGCGTCGTCACGATCATGTGCACGGTCCAGAGTCCCAGTCCGGTCCCCTCTCCGACCGGTTTCGTCGTAAAGAACGGCTCGAACAGTTTCGCCCGATGCTCGGGCGGAATCCCCGGCCCGTCGTCTTGAATCCTGACTTCTATCCATCGCTCTCCATCGCCCCTTCCCCGTGTCACCCCTTCACCGTGTCCCCGTGTCTCCGTGTCGGTAATAAGCCTCGCTTTCACCCTCAACGTCCCCTGCCCGTGCGCCTGCGCCATGGCCTGCAGGGCGTTCATGATCAGGTTCAAGAAGGCCTGGTGCAGTTGGGTGGGATCGGACCGGCAGGGGGGCAGGTCCGCCGCATACTCGGTCACCACGGTGATGCGGGCCTTCATCAATTCGTTGGACAGGAAATCCAGCACGCCTTTGAGGATCGCGGCGACCGAGCAG